>CAYYOE010000177.1:0-6701 GCA_964473055.1 uncultured Rhodobacterales bacterium
GACGGTGCCGTGCACCATTTCGGTCATCGCCTGCTCTGCCTCTCGTCCGCCCGGGTTCGTCCCGGGTCGTGCGGCGAAGTGTAGCGAATCACGTGCGCGGATGCCAGCACGAAGACCACCCTTTGCTGCGTCGCGGCGATGGGTCTAGGCTGCGCGAGCGGGTCACGGCTGCAACGGAGGCGTTCGGAATGAAGGTGGGGATTGTCGGAACTGGCATGGTCGGCGCTTCGGCAGGCTTCGCGTTGGCCCTGTCGGGCGGCGCGTCCGAAGTTGTCCTGGTGGACATGAACGCCGCCCGGGCGCAGGCCGAGGCCGAGGATATCGCCCATGCCGTGCCCTTCGGACGGACGGTGACGGTGCGGGCGGGCGGCTATCGGGAACTTGCGGGGGCGGGGGTGGTGATCCTCGCCGCCGGCGTGAACCAGCAACCCGGAGAGACGCGGCTGGCGCTGCTGGCCCGCAACGCCGAAGTGTTCCGCGCCGTGGTGTCCGAGGTGATGGCGGTCGCCCCCGACGCGATCCTGCTGGTGGCCACGAACCCCGTGGACATCATGACCGACATCGCCACCCGCCTGTCCGGCCTGCAACCCGAGCGGGTCATCGGGTCGGGCACGATCCTCGATACCGCGCGCTTCCGCAGCCTCCTGGGGTTGCATCTGGGGGTCGCACCCCAGTCGGTCCACGCCTATGTCCTGGGCGAGCACGGCGACAGCGAGGTGCTGGCCTGGTCGTCCGCTCGCGCGGGCAGCCTGCCCCTGTCGTCCTTCGCCGCCCAGATCGGCGCCGCGATCACCGGGGACGTGCGCGCCCGGATCGACGACGGCGTGCGCCGCGCCGCCTACCGCATCATCGCGGGCAAAGGGGCAACGTGGCACGGCATCGGCGCGGGCCTCGCCCGGATCGTCCGCGCCGTGGCGGGCGACGAACAGGCGGTTCTGTCGGTGTCGATCCGGCGCGACCAGGTCCTGGGCATCGGGCCTGTCGCATTGTCGATCCCCCGTGTGGTGGGCCGGGCCGGCGTCACGGCCGACCTGATGCCCGACCTCGACGAGGGCGAGGCCACGGCGCTGGCCGCCTCGGCCCGGATGCTGGCAGAGACGGCAGGCGCCGTCGCGCCATGACCCCGGCCCGCACGGTGGGCAGAACTGCCCACCCTACAGCGCCAGCCCCACCCAGGACCCGTTCCGCGCCGACGACCGCACGCAGGCATCGACGAACGCGACCCCCTGCAAGCCCTCACTGATCCCCGGGAACACCACCTCGGGCCCCGCCATACCGCCATCCCGCTTCGCCCGGATCGCCCGCGCGGCCTCGGCATAGATGTTGGCGAAGCCCTCCAGATACCCCTCGGGGTGGCCCGGCGGCACCCGCGTGACACGCGCCGCCGCGGCACCCGACCCCGCCCCGCCCCGCGTGATCAGCCGCTTCTCGCCCCCGAACGGGGTGTACCACAGGTGGTTCGGCTCCTCCTGCGCCCAGTCGAGGCCGCCCTTCGTCCCGTACACCCGCAGCCGCAGGCAGTTCTCGTTGCCCGGCGCGACCTGACTGCACCACAGCATCCCCCGCGCGCCCCCCTTGAAGCGCATCAGCACATGCCCGTTGTCATCGACCCGCCGCCCGGGCACGAAGGCCTGCAGATCGGCCGCCAGCGCCTCCAGCTCCAGCCCGGTGACGAACGACGCCAGGTTGAACGCATGGGTCCCGATGTCCCCGGTGGCCCCCCCCGCGCCCGACTTCGCCGGATCGGTGCGCCATTCGGCCTGCTTCTGCCCGGATGCCTCGACCGGTTCGGTCAGCCAGTCCTGCACATACTCCACCTGCACCAGCCGGATCTCACCCAGCGCACCCGATGCCACCATCTCGCGCGCCTGGCGCACCATGGGATAGCCCGTGTAGTTGTGCGTCAGGACGAACAGCGCGCCCTTGTCCTCGGCCGCCTTGTCGGCCGCCCTCGCCAGCGCCTTCGCTTCCTTCAGGGTCGCGGTCAGCGGCTTGTCGCAGATCACATGGATGCCGCGCTTCAGGAACTGCAACGCCACCGGCGCGTGCATGTGATTGGGCGTGACGATGGCCACAGCCTCGATCCCGCCCTTCCGCCGCGCCTCGCGCGCGGCCATCTCGGCAAAACTGCCATAGACCCGGTCCGGATCGATCCCAAGCTCCGCCCCCGACGCGTTGCTGCGCGCCGGATCGGAACTGAACGCCCCGGCAACAAGCTGGAACTGCCCGTCCAGCCGCGCCGCGATCCGGTGCACCGCCCCGATGAACGCCCCCTGCCCGCCGCCGACCATGCCCAGCCGGATCGGTCCGCCGCCAGCATCACTCCGTCCCTCGATCGCCATGGCGACCCTCCCTTCGATATGGTCCAAATATCCCGGGGGTGCGGGGGCAGAGCCCCCGCGTCCGCCCGCTCAGCCCAGCCCCAGCATCCGCCGGTTCGCCGCCCGGTCAGTGCCTGCATCCGCAAAATCGTCGAATGCCTTCTCCGTCACCCGGATGATATGCGCCTTCACGAACTCCGCCCCTTCCCGCGCGCCGTCCTCGGGGTGCTTCAGGCAGCATTCCCATTCCACCACCGCCCAGCCGTCATAACCGTACTGGGTGAGCTTCGAGAAGATGCCGCCGAAATCCACCTGCCCGTCGCCCGGGGACCGGAACCGCCCGGCGCGGTTTGCCCAGGACTGGAACCCGCCATAGACGCCTTGTCGCCCGGTCGGGTTCAGTTCCGCGTCCTTCACATGGAACATGCGGATGCGGTCGTGGTAGATGTCGATGTGGTCGAGGTAGTCCAGCGCCTGCAGCACATAATGGCTCGGGTCATAGAGCATGTTCGCCCGCGCGTGGCCGTTCACCCGGTCGAGGAACATCTCGAACGTCACCCCGTCGTGCAGATCCTCGCCGGGGTGGATCTCGTAGCAGACATCCACCCCGCAGCCGTCGGCATGGTCGAGGATTGGCGTCCAGCGGCGGGCAAGTTCGTCGAACGCCTCCTCGACCAGCCCCGCCGGCCGCTGCGGCCAGGGGTAGAGGTAGGGCCAGGCCAGCGCGCCCGAGAACGTCGCGTGGGCGCTCAGCCCGAGGTTCTTCGACGCCGAGAGCGCCTTCTTCACCTGATCGACCGCCCATTCCGCCCGCGCGGCGGGGTTGCCCCGCACCGCAGGCGCGGCAAAGCCGTCGAACGCCGTATCATAAGCCGGGTGCACGGCCACCAGCTGGCCCTGCAGATGCGTGGACAATTCCGTAACCTCGACGCCGTTGGCCGCCGCGCGGCCCTTGAAGTCGTCGCACCAGTCCTTCGAGGAAGCGGCCTTTTCCAGATCGAACAGACGCCCGTCCCAGCTTGGCACCTGCACGCCCGCATAACCGCAGTCGGCTGCCCATTTCGTGATCGAATCCCACGAATTGAACGGCGCCTCGTCGCTCGCAAACTGCGCCAGGAACAGCGCCGGTCCCTTGATCGTCTTCATCGTCTCTCCTCCCTCGCCGGTCGCCGCCGGCACTGTTCTCAGGTGTCGGCCGGGATCTCGGCCAGGTTCTCGCGGATCAGGATCTCGATTCGGATCGCCTCCTGGGCTGGGTCGATGGGTGTGCCCTCGGCCTTGGCGCGCAGGACGCGCAGGGCGCTGCGCACGATGTGCCCCACATCCTGGGTAATGCAGGCGTCAACCGTGCCCGAGACCAGCGCGGCACGGACATGCGGGGTCAGATCATGGACGACGACCGGCAGGCGTCCGGCCAGGCCGCCCTGTTCCAGCACCGCGATCAGCCCGCGGTTTCCTGCCCCGATGGAATAGATCGCATCGACCGGGGCGAGCGCCTCTAACGCCGCCGGCAACAGCCGTTCAACCGTTGCGGCATCGTCGCGCCCCTCGATCGAGGGCAGGATGGCCATATCCGGAAACCGCTCGGCCATGACCTGCTCGAACCCGCGACGCCGCTCGATATGGTCGCGCGACAGCATCGAGCCTGCCAGAACCAGCACCCTGCCTTCGCCGCGACCAAGGAACCGTCCCAAAAGCGCCGCGGCCGTACGTCCCGCCCGCACGTTGTCGATGCCGACGAACCGGTCGCGCGGCGCGGCGGGCTGGTCCGATACCAGGGCCGCAACCGCAATGCCGGCATCATGCACACGACGTATCGCATCGCGCACCTGCGGCGTCTCGGGCGCCATCACCGCCACTCCGTCGATGCCCTGCGCCAAAAGCCCGTCGAGCGCATGGACATAGGCCGTCGGATCGAAGGGGGGCACCCGGATGACTCGGACGGCCATCCGGTCGAGCAAGGCGCGCGCGGTCGCACCCTCGGCCGCTGCCGCAAGGGCCCGAAGGAAGGCCGACCGTCCGTCCGGAAGCACGAAGGCCACACGATGAACCTGCCGGCGCGCGAGGTTGGCGGCGGCCACGTCGCGAACGTATCCCAGCCGCGCGATGGCGTCCTGGACACGGGCAACCGTCTGGGGGCGCACCCCCGGCCGGGCGTTCATGACCCGGTCGACGGTGGCCAGACTGACCCCGGCCTCGCGCGCGATATCGTTCACGGTCGGCCGCAGGGCACCCGTCGTCACAGTGGCAGTCCTCCCTGCGGGCAACCTTGCCCCGCGTCCTGAGGGACGTCAATCAGGCGTGGGATCCGGTCCACTGGCAGTCTGGACAGTCACCGCGGCCCGCGCGAGTGTTCGCGCTAACTACGCCCCGACCGGGGCGGCGATTCCAGGAGCCATACATGTCCATCCGAGTCACCGTCTGGGGCGAGAACGTCCACGAACAGAAGAACGCCACCGTCCGGGGCATCTACCCCGACGGCATGCACACGGCGATTGCCGCCGCCCTGAACGCGGCGGGCGGCATCGCGGCCTCGACCGTCACGCTGCAGGACCCCGAGCACGGGCTGACGCCCGAGCGGCTGGCCGCGACCGATGTGCTGGTCTGGTGGGGCCATGCCGCGCATGGCGAGGTGCAGGACGCGGTGGTGGACCGTGTGGTCGAGGCCGTTTGGGGCGGGATGGGCATGATATTCCTGCACTCGGCCCATTTCGCCAAACCCTTCAAGCGCCTGATGGGCACGCCGTGCAACCTGACCTGGCGCGAGGCGGGCGAGCGTGAACGTCTCTGGCTGACCTCGCGCAGCCACCCCATCGCGGCGGGCCTGCCCGACCATTTCGAGCTGGAAAACGAGGAAATGTATGGCGAGCCCTTCGGCGTGCCGGAACCGATGGAAACCGTATTCGTATCGTGGTTCCAAGGCGGCGAGGTGTTCCGCTCGGGCCTGACCTGGCGGCGCGGCGCGGGTAACGTGTTCTACTTCCGCCCCGGGCACGAGACCTATCCCACCTATCACGACGCCAACGTGCAGCGCGTCATCGCCAATGCCGTGCGCTGGGCCCACAACCCGGCCGCGCGGCTGGCGGACGTGACCCGCGCGCCGAACGTGCCGGTGGAAACCGCGCTGGAACCGATCGTGGAACGCGGCGGCAAGCTGCATGCCGCGGGCGAGGAAGGGCTGCGCTGACCATGGCCAAGCTGCGTATCCTGGTCGTGGGCACCGGCGGCATGGCCGCAACCCATGTGCGGGCCTATCAGGCAATGAAGGGCGTGCAGGTGGTGGCCGGCGTCGATACCCGGCCCGAGATCCTGCAGGCCTTCCAGTCGGAACACGGCATTCCGCACGGGTTTGCCACGGTGGACGACGCCATCGCCTGGGGCCAGTTCGACGCGGTGTCGAACGTGACGCCCGACGCGGTCCACAAGGCCACGACCCTGCCGCTGCTGGCGGCGGGCAAGCATGTGCTGTGCGAGAAGCCGCTGGCCACCACCCACGCGGACGCGCAGGCCATGGCCGATGCCGCCGCGCTGGCGGGTGTCGTCGCCATGGTCAACCTGACCTATCGCAACGTCCCGGCGCTGCAGGCCGCGCGGCGGCTGGTCGCGGCAGGGGGGATCGGCCCCGTCCGGCACTTCGAGGCGTCCTACCTGCAAAGCTGGCTGACCCAGCCCGCCTGGGGCGACTGGAAGACGGAACCCAAGTGGCTGTGGCGGCTGTCCACGCGGCATGGGTCGAACGGCGTGCTGGGGGATGTGGGCGTGCATATCCTCGACTTCGCCACCTATGTCATCGGCGCGATGCCGGCGCGCTTCACCTCGCGGCTGACGACCTTCGACAAGGCGCCGGGCGGGCGGATCGGCGAGTACACGCTGGATGCGAACGACAGCTTCGTGATGGAGACGGCGCTGGACAACGGCGCACTGGGCACGATCAGCGCGACGCGCTTTGCGTCCGGGCACCTGAATGACCTGCGGCTGAGGGTCTATGGCGACCTCGGCGGGCTGGAGGTGCTGTTCGAGAAGGGCAAGAGCGTGCTGCGCGGGTGCCTGGGTGCCGACATGCCCACAGCGACTTGGCGGCGCCTGCCCGCACCGCCTGTGCCGACAACTTACCGCCGCTTCGTCGATGCCATCCGCGGTCAGGCCGAACCCGACCCGACCTTTGCGCGCGGCGCGGCATTGCAGGCGGTTCTGGACGCGGCAACCGTGCAGGCGGGTGAGGCACTGCCGATGGCGGAACCCGCCTGATGCGTGTGCTGGCGCTGGGCGCGCATCCCGACGATCTGGAGATCTTCTGCTGGGGCAGCCTTTGCGCATGGCGGGATATGGGCGCGCGGCTGACGCTGGCCGTGGCGACCGACGGCGCAGCGGGCGGCGCGG
>CAYYOE010000178.1:0-6634 GCA_964473055.1 uncultured Rhodobacterales bacterium
GGCACCTCCAGCACGAAGCGCACGCGGCTGCCGTCGATGGTCAGGGCGCGGACCATGTCGGCGGCGACGATGTCCTGCCCGGTGGCAGGGTCCACCACGCGGGACAGGGCGGCAAGGACATCGTCGCGGGTAATCGTCATGGGGGCCTCCGTTCGTCGGGTTCTATCTGTCCTGCCGGGGCGCGGCCGGCAAGGGCAGGTCCTTTGGCGACTTGCCTCAGCCCGGCGGGGACCAGGCCACCGGCGCACCGCCCCGCGGCAGCACCCACCAGCCGTTGGCGGGCAAGGCGTGCCAGTCGCCGTGCGTGCCATCGGGCCAGAGCACCCGCACCTCGGCTGTCTCCGCCTCACCAAGGCCGAAATGCCGCCAGCCCAGTTGCCCGCCGCCGTGGCCCCCGCCAACCCAGAGCTCGCGGGTCTCGGTGCGGGTGCCGGTGCGCACCTCGGTAAAGGCGCCGATGGCGTCGCGGTTGCCCGTTTCCTGCCGCGGCATCAGCATCAGCCATGCGCCCGCGTCCGGGGTGACGTTGCGCCAGACCTCGGCGCCTTCCCAGCGGTTGACCACCACCATGTCCAGCCGCCCATCCGCGTTCAGGTCCACCAGTGCCCCACCCCGCGCGGTGCGGGTGGACGCGGTGCCTGCGGCGACGCTGACCTCTTCGAAGGTTCCGTCGGGGCGCTGCATCAGCAGGTTGTTGGGGTCGTGCAGCGCGAAGTCGGGCATCTTGGCGACGTTGCCCTTGGCGATGAACAGATCGGCCAGGCCGTCGTTGTTCACGTCGGCGAATTCGGCGTGCCAGGCTGTCGAAGGTGCGATGGTGTCGCCGGTGTGGGGCCGATGCGCGGTGGCGCCGCGGGCGAAGGCCTCGTCGCGATAGGCGGGACGGGCGGGGTCGCCCGCCAGCACCTGCAGGCGGTTGTCGGCCATGGAGGTCAGGAAGTAGTCGGGGAACCCGTCGCCCGTGATGTCGGCCGATGCGATGCCCATGCCCCAGAGGCGCAGGCGCGCCCAGCCCTCGGCCTCGGAATACAGACGCGGCGCGGCGCCCGGTTCCATCCGCCACAGCTGTTCCTGACCGCCCTTGTAGTATTCCCGGTCGTTCGACACCCGCAGGTCGGGCGTGCCGCGCCGCGCCCAGTCGGTGAACAGCATCGACAGCGCGCAATGGCCCGGGTCCAGGGCCAGCGGCGCGGCGTAGCCACCGCCGGGAACGGGACGATACAGCCAGGTCTCGGTGCAGGACCCCCAGGGAAAGGCGTCTTCAAGCCGGTCGATGTAGGTGCCGATGGCGAGCGTCGGCCAGTCCTGCCCGGTTTCCCAGGTGGCGGAAAAGGCGGTGGACCAGCGGTCATGGCCATCGAATCCCCAGGCGGTCGAGGCATCCTCGAACCGGCAGTCGCCAAGCCCGCGCAGCAGGACATCGGCCCCCACGCGCAGCACGGCCAGGTCGGTGATCCCGTCGCCGTCGATGTCGAGCGGCCAGGCGCCGGTGGCCTGCGCGAGGCTCGCGCCGCTGTCCGCCACGGGAGCAAAAGACAATGCGCCGCCGGGGGCTGACCCATTGCGCCACAGCGTGGCCGGGGCGTCGCCGCCCGCCATCCAGAGGTCGGGCAGGCCATTGCCCGAACAGTCGAAGGCCGCAACCCCGCCACCCACCATGTAGCCCCATTCGTCGCCGGTATAGGCGTGGACGATGCCGGCCTCGTCGGTCGCCGGGGCGTATAGGGGCGTCTGCGCCGTGGCGGGGGCGGCGATCAGGACGGTGGCGAAGGCGAGCCTCATGCCATCAGCCGGTCGATCACCGCGCGGCCCACGCAGTCGCCCTGCACCAGCCCCGCCTCGTTGCCGAAGCGGTAGTGCATCCCGCCGTAGAGGCGCGACACGGCGGCCTCGCGCGCGGCCTCGGCAAAGTTGGCGAAGGACCGCACGGCCAGGCCGTCGTCGGCATGGGTGGCGTCGTCGAAGGGGAAGGGGTCGCCGAACAATGCCGCCAGAACGGCCGCCGCCGCGCCGGACTGGGTGGAATGGCCCGAGGGGTATTCGGGGAAGGGCGGTGTGATCAGGAAGGGCTGCCAGTCCGGGTCGATATGGGCGTGGATGTAGGTGACGGGGCGCAACAGGTCGTGGCGATACTTCTCGTGCCAGCAGGCGATGAAGCCGTCCGAGATGGCGATGCCGAGGATCGCCAGCGCATGGGCGGTGCGGGCGGCGGGCAGGGTGTCACGGTCGGCGATGTCCAGAAGGATCGTCACCCAGTGACCGGGCGGGGTGGGCGACAGCATCGGGTCGTCGGACCAGAAGCGCGCGATGGTCTTCTGGTCCTCGGTCAGGGTCTGCGAGACCTGCCAGACCTCCAGCGCGGCGGCGTGGAAGGGGCTGGCGGGGTCGGTCGAGAAGGCGGGCGGCGGCGGCAGGCCGCAGTCGGCGCCGGACGCCAGCACGAAGGGCCGGTTCTGCCCCCAGGTGGGCAACAGCGGCGCCTGCTGCAACCCGATGGTCGAGGTCGGCACCCAGCCGCCGGGCTGGCCCGCGCCCTGCCAGACAGGAGGGAAGCCCAGGTTCTCGACCACGGCGCCGCCGTCGTCCTGCGAGGCGACCAGGACGGCAGTCGCCACCGCGCGGCCAAGCGATGCGGCGCGCGCGCCTTCGGCAGGGGTCAGCCCCGCAGTCGCACGGGCGCCCAGCCGAGCAGCCATTGCGCCCATGGCGCGCTGCCCGGTCGGGCCGGTGTTGCCGAAGTGGTCGGGGACGGCCTGCGCCAGGGCCGCGTGCAGGGTGGCCGCCGGGTCGCAGGCCGGATCGGGCGCGGGCAGGGCGGCAGGCAGGTTGGTGCGTGCCGACAGCGGTCCGCCGTGGGCCGCGCCGGTGGCCGCCAGCGCCTCGTGCGCCGTCAGGCCCAGCCAGGCGAAGGCGCGGGCGGCCACGGGGGGCGAATAGGTGGGCGTGTGGCGCACCAGTTCCAGCACCAGCCGATACCACCCCAAAAGGACTGCCCGGGCGCGGTCGTCAGCTGCCGCATGCAGGGGGCGGGGCAGGGCCGCCGTGGCCATGAGAGCCGCGGATGCGGCAAGAAGGCTGCGGCGGGTCTGGGTCATGGGTCATTCCCGTGTCAGGCGCGGATCAGGTCGCGCAGCATGTCCTGGATCAGGCTGACGCGGGACAACGCTTCTTTCAGGCGATCGTGATCGCGGTGATTCAGACTTGCCAAGTGCACGCGGCTGCCGGGCTTCACGCCTGCGGCGATGTCGGTGATCTGCTGGGCCAGGATCAGACGCTGGATCAGTCTGTGGGCGTCGATGATCAGGTCGGCGTCGGTTTCGGCCCGTCCCGCCGCGGCGACCGCCCCTCGGAGGCGTTCAGGCGTGGACAGCGCCTCGATCCCGTGCCGCAGCGCCACGGCGCGGGCCCCGGCGGTGATCGGCAGAAGGCCCCCGCCCTTCAGGTCCACACGCCCCGTGTCGTCCTTGCGGATGCGGCCGAACATGCCCAGCGGCGGGTTGTGCGCCCCGGCCGCCTCGCCCATCGCGCGCACCAGCGCCGGGGCGTCCTGCGCTGTCCGGGTGGCGGCATGGCGCAGGTCGTCGGCCAGGCGCGCGCCTTCGGGGCCCGAGACATGCGCCGCCACGAAATCGTAGAAGATGTCCACGTTCAGCAGGTTCTGCGGGTTCGGCCGCGCGGACCAGTCGGCCAGTTGCCTGTCCCACTCGGCCATGGTGCGCCGCCAGGCGCGGTTGCGCGCCATCACGCCGCCCTTGCACAGGGGAATGCCGGCATGATCGAGGATCTCGGTGAACCGGTGCGCAAATCGGGTGAACCAGTCGTCGCCGGACGCGAGATCGCCGGCATAGCTGTCGGCCACGACCAGGGCGTTGTCCTGATCGGGGGCCAGCAGGCTTTCCCCGCGCCCGCCCGACCCGAGCACAAGGATCGCAAAGGGTGCGGGGGCCGGTCCGAGGCCCTGGGCCTGCATCTCGGCCTCGGCGAGTTCCGCCGCCCGTGCCGTCATGGCGCGGCCCTCGGCAGCGATGACGGCGGCGACATCGGGCGCCGCCAGCCCGTCGGCCAGAAGCCCCCCGGCCAGCCGGTGCAGCGCGGCCTGGACCTGGGCCAGATCGGCGGCCGTGGTGGCCGATGCCATCTCGTCCCCCACGGTCAGCAACGCCAGGGCGCGTTCCCGCAGCAGGGTGCGCAGGGTGAAGATGCCTGCAAGACTGCCGTCGGGGGCGCTGACGCCGAGATAGCGCAGGTTGCGCCGCGCCATCAGGCCAAGTCCGCGATAGAGGTAGGTATCGGCCGGCGCCGTGATGACGGGGTAGGTGGCGACATCGCCTGCCTTTACCTCGCTTGCGTCCGGCCCGCGCCGCGCCATCGCGCGCAACAGGTCGCGTTCGGTCAGGATGCCGGGTGGGCCACCGGGCACGCGCGGATCGACGAACAGGCAGCCAAAGCCGCGATCGTCCATCACATGGGCGGCTTCGCGCAGGGTGACGCCGGGTGCGGTGGTGACGACAGGGCTCGACATCACATCGGCCAGCCGCTGGCGATACAGGAAGCTGTCCACCGCCTTCTGGTGGCCTGCCCGCAAGGTGTCTTCCTGCAGGTCCGGCCGGTCGCCGGGTTTGTCGAACCAGCCCGCCTGGTCCTGCCGTGCGATCAGGTCGGTGGCGCGCCGCTGGGTGGTCTCTGCCTCGCCCAGGGTGCGGATGCCAGCGGCGGCCAGGCGGGGCAGCAGCGCTGTATAGATGCCGGCGGTGGTCTGGACGTCGCCCATGGCGGTGTGGCGGAAGGTGACGGGCACGGCCAGCGTGAGCGCCATGCTGTCGAGCGAGGTATCCACCACGCCCCGGTCCATCCCCGCCAGCAGCCAGGCCACGTCCAGCGCGCGCGGCTCGCGCCAGACCACGCCCGCACGCTTTGCCTCGGCCCGCAGCAGCGCGAGGTCATAATGGATCGAATGGCCGACGAGGATGCGATCGCCGATGAAGGCCGCGAGGTCGGCCAGCACGGCACCGATGCCGGGCTTGTCCGCCACGTCGGCGTCGAGAATGCCGTGGACGCGCGCGCTCTCGGGGGGGATCGGCTGACCGGGGTTCACCAGCACGTCGAAACCGGCGTCGTCCTCGACCGCGCCCCCCTTGAGATGCAGCGCGGCGATCTGGACGATGCGCGCGGTGGTGACATCAAGCCCCGTGGTCTCGGTGTCGAGCACCACGATCTCGAGCGACGAAAGCGGCGTGGCGGGCGTGGCGGCCATGACGTCAGGCCCTTGCGAGGCAGCGCCGCGACAGTTCCGCAGCGAAGGCGGGGTAGTCGATGCGCTGGCGCATCTTTGACTGGAAGTCGATGAAGCGCATGGCGGTGTTGTTGGTCACCATCTCGCGGTCGGCCTCGCGGACGGAATCCTCGATCGGGGCGTGCGCCAGCAGCCGTTCGGCGGTGGCCGTGGCGATCCGGTCGGGGGCGCGGGGCGGGGCGAACAGGATCGCAGGCATCCGCGACTCGAATTCGGCGATCATGTCGGCCCAGCCGGTTTCCTGCCGGTGTTCGGGCATGTCCTCGGCCTCCAGCACATCGACATAAAGCTGTCGCAGGCCCCGGGCGCGCGCGTCCACATCGGCGGGAAGATCGGCGCGAAGGTCTGATTCGAGAATCAGGATCAGGTCCTGCACCGCCACGCCGAAGCCTTCCCATTTGCAGATCGTCAGCGCGAAGCCGAAATCTTCATCGGAAAACAGCCTCGGGCCCGCCAGAAGGGTGCGGGCGCGCAGGTAGGAGTAACTTGCCCCCTGCGACAAATAGGCCCCGCCGGACCGCAGGACCTCGATGGTGTGCGGCCAGGTGCCGCCCCGCCTGGCCGAGAGAAACGAGCCTATGAGATCACGCATTCCTGATCTTTTCCCGAGTTGTGACGGCCGCGGTGTCGATCTGGCCGGTATGCAACAGCATGCATTCGCCTTCCATGTTTGCGTTAGCACGTTTGACAGAAACATGCGCATAGGCAAGACTGACCCTTGCGCAACAATCGTTCGCGCTGCTAGAGGCGCCGGGCGACAAGAAACCGGATCTTACCGGACTGGCGTGGACGGGAACAGGGAGGGGCAACGATGCGACGGTGCACTACCCCCTTCCGCAATGACGGGAGGTTTATCCTTGACGGAACAACTGCCGCCTGAGCAGGCGCAGGCCCACTGGACGAAGACGCGAAACCTCATGTGGGTGACGCTCGCCATCTGGGCCATCTTCAGCTTTTTCATCCACTTTGTCGTGAGCGCGCTGAACGGCATCGTGATCGGGGGCTTCCCAATCGGCTTCTACATGGCCGCGCAAGGGTCGCTTATCGTCTTCGTCGTGCTGATCTTCTGGTTCGCGAGCCGGCAGAACGCCATCGACGAGGAATTCGGCGTGGCCGAGGACTAGGGAGCACCCGCGATGGCATTTTCCATGAAGGGTGATTTCACCCAGAACCTGGGCAAGATCTACGGGATCTACGTCGGCGGCTTTGCCGGTTTCGTCGTCCTGATGATCATTGCTTCCTCGGCGGGTGTTCCCGACCGGTTCATCCTGTGGGCCTACATGGCCGCCACGATCGGCATCTACGCCTTCATCGGGATCATGTCCCGCACGGCGCAGGTGT
>CAYYOE010000179.1:0-6549 GCA_964473055.1 uncultured Rhodobacterales bacterium
CCGCCCGCCGACAGGATGTATTTCCAGCTCTCCTCGTCGCAGGGCACCATCAGCGACACCACCATCGCCCGGTCGGGCCAGTCGCGCTTCACCTGCTTGATTTCCTGCAGGTTCACGTCCAGCGGGCGGTCGGTGATCAGTTCGATGTTGTTCAGGCCCAAGAGGCGGCGGTCGGCGCCCCAGACCGCGCCATAGCGGGGACCGTTCACGTTCACGATGGGCGGGTCGATGCCCAGCGTCTTCCAGACCACGCCGCCCCAGCCCGCCCTGAAGGCGCGCACGACGTTGTATTCCTTGTCCGTGGGCGGGGCCGAGGCCAGCCAGAACGGGTTCGGGGACTTGATGCCGACGAAGTCGGTGGCGAGGTTGGCCATCTCTGGTCTCCTTTGCTTCCCTGTCGTGCCCGGCCCTAGGACCGGAGCAGTGTCTTGCTCGATCCCACCGCCTGGGCGATCCGCTGGAACGGGACGCGCCGGTCTTGCGAGGCGGATGAGGCGCGCAAGAGGATCGTCTCGGTTTCCTCAATTATCCGGGTCGCCGCGGCGTTGGCGGTGGCAAGGCGCGCCGGATCAACGGCGCGCAGCGGGCGCGTCCGACCAGTGGCCGGCAGATCCGGCAGGCCCCCGGCGCCGGTAGAGGCCGCCAGCGCGCTCAACTGCCCGGCCGCCGTCAGGATCGCTGCACGGCCTGGACCGAATGTGGCGTCCTCGGGGATCACGGCAGCAGCCCGCACATAGCCCTCGCTCAGGCAGTCGATGCGGTATTCGGGGCGGGGCAGTGCCGCACACTCCTGCCAGACGCGGTTCAGGCGATCCACGATGGCCGTGGTCCTGGCCTCGGCGCTGTCGCTGGCCCATGCGCCCCCGCCGGACAGTCCCCGCGTGCGGGCCTCGGGCGTTGTCGCGCCGGTCCCGCCGCCCCAGCCCGATGCCGCAGGCGCCGTGCCGGACCAGCCACTCGGTGGCGCCGCGCCGCCAGCACCCGGCGCAGTCGCCTCGCACGAGGCCAGGGCCAACGCCGCCAAAGTCGCTGTAAGCCCCGACCGGGCCTTCATCCCCGCAAGCCCGTCAACGCGCCATGGATGTCCTCGGCGGCGTCGCGGCCCTCAGCCACCGCTGTCACGGTCAGGTCCTCGCCTCCGGCGGCACAGTCGCCGCCCGCCCAGACCCGCGCCATTGTCGTTCGGCCCGGCCCCGTGACGGCGATCTTGCCGCCCGCCAGTTCAAGCCCCGAGGGCGCATCGTCCAGCCGTTGCCCGATGGCGCGGAACACCTGGTCGGCGGGCAGGCGAAATGTCTCGCCGGTGCCTGTCAGGCCGCTGTCGTCTTCGCGGGTGTATTCGAACTCTACCTCGCGCACGGCGCCGTTGCCATGCACGGCGACGGGCCGCGCCCCGTAGACGATGCGCACGCCCTTCGAAGTGGCCAGATCCTGTTCGTAGCGGCTGGCGCTCATCTGTCCGCGGTCCCGGCGGTAGACGATGGTCACCGTCTCGGCTCCCAGAAGCCGGGCCTGCACCGCCGCGTCGACCGCGGTCATCCCGCCGCCGATCACCACCACTTGGCGCCCTACCGGCAGGGTCGCAAGGTCGTCGGCCTGGCGCAGGTCGGCGATGAAATCCACCGCGTCGCGCACCCCGTCCCGGTCCTCGCCCGGGGTGCGCAACGCGTTGACCCCGCCCAGCCCGATCCCGAGGAACACAGCGTCGAATTGCCCAAGCAGGCCGTCCAGTGCAATGTCGCGGCCCAGGGCACGCCCGGTCTCGACCGTGATGCCGCCGATCTGCAGCAGCCAGTCCACCTCGGCCTGGGCATAGCCGCCCACGGTCTTGTAGCTGGCGATGCCGTATTCGTTCAGCCCGCCGGGTTTCGGCCGGGCATCGAAGATCGTCACGCCATGGCCGTGCGTGGCCAACCGGTGCGCGCAGGCCAGCCCCGCAGGCCCCGCCCCCACCACCGCCACGCGCTTGCCCGTTGCGGCGGCGCGCGTGAACGGATGCACCCCTGCCGTCATCAACGTGTCGGTGGCATACCGCTGCAACCGCCCGATCTCGACCGGCTTGCCCTCGGCGGCCTCGCGCACGCAGGCCTCCTCGCACAGGGTCTCGGTCGGGCAGACACGGGCGCACATGCCGCCCAGGATGTTCTGCGACAGGATCGTCTTGGCCGCGCCTTCCGGGTTGCCCGCCTGGATCTGGCGGATGAACAGCGGGATGTCGATGGCGGTCGGGCAGGCCGTGATGCAGGGCGCATCATGGCAGAAATAGCACCGGTCGGCTGCGACCTGGGCCTCATGGGCCTCGTAAGGCGCGTGCAGGTCGGCGAAGTTTTCGCAATAGGCCTCGGGCGGCAAGCGCCCGGAGGCAATCCCCGGTGTCGTCTGGCTGGCGGACATCCTTTGTCTCCCTGGCTCGATGGGCCTGACTTTGCCACGGACCAGGATTTTATCAATCGGTAAAAATCATGCGGATCATGCCCGCGGTGAGCCCTCGCATCGCGGAACGCGATCGGAACGCGGGTGCACAGACAATGGGCGGTGGACAAACAGGGAAAGGCACCCCCGGGGTCAGCACGCGTGCCCGGGGGTGCAAGTCAGGCAGCAGGCGGGGCGGACCGCGCAGGCCTGTCGCGTTGCCGGGTGGCCGCCGCCGCACCTGGCTTGGGGATCGGGTGCTGCCGGACGGAATGGGCGGTGGCCGCGGCCACCCGGGCGCGTGATCCGCCCGAGGGGCACAAGGACAGGACCACGACGCAATCCTGCGGGCCGATTGCAACAGTTTGGTGTCAGTGGGAACTCGGTCGGGCGACACACGGCAGAATCATGTGGATAACCCGGCCTCGGCCACGAGGGCCGCGACATCGAGGGGTCGGTTGACCATGGCGAGGGCTCCGTCGCTGTCCCGCGGCCACTCGCCTTCGGGACGGTCGCGGTACAGTTCCACCCCGTTGCCGTCGGGATCATCCAGATACACTGCCTCGGACACACCGTGGTCGGCTGCGCCGGTCAGGGGAATCCCAGAGCGCAGGACGCGCGCCACGGCATCGGCCAGGGCGGATCGGTCAGGGTACAGGATCGCCGTGTGATACAGCCCCGGGGCCCGGCGCTGTGCAGGCGGTGACCCCAGGCTTTCCCATGTGTTCAGGCCGATGTGGTGGTGGTAGCCCCCGGCCGACAGGAAGGCCGCCTGCGGCCCGTAGCGTTGCGTCACCTCGAACCCCAGAACCCCCGAGTAGAAGGCAATGGCGCGGTCGAGATCGGACACCTTCAGATGCACATGCCCGATTCGGGTGGCGGGATGTATCGGGTCGGCCATGGCAGGTCTCCGCAGGTCTTCTCGGTGGCCTCACCATCATGCACTCCTTGCGTCTGCGCAAACAGGCCTCGTATCGCGCTCTGATGGTGCGCCAGCGCACATTGCTTCGACGTGGTTCAAGTATCCCCGCCGGAGGCAGCCCCGAGCCGGATCGGCGCAGCCGGCCGGCGAGACACTGGCACCGCGCCGCAGGCGCGTCCGCATCGGTTTACCGAAAGGCCGCCCGCGTCAGGCCGACCGGATCATGCCCACGATGTCGTAGGCGCGGCCCAGGATTGGCGCCGCCACCGCACGCGCCCGTTCTGCCCCGCGGGCCAGGATCCGGTCGATCTCGGCCGGGTCCGCCATCAACTCGGACATGCGGGCCGAGATCGGCGACAGCTTCGCTACCGCAAGGTCTGCCAGCATTGGCTTGAACGCCGAAAATTGTTGCCCGCCCACATCGGCCAGGACCTCCGCGACGCTCCGGTCCGACAGCGCGGCATAGATGTTGACCAGGTTGCGCGCCTCGGGCCGCCCCTCCAGCCCCGCCGGTTCCGATGGCAGGGCCTCGGGGTCTGTCCGGGCCTTGCGGATCTTCGTGGCGATCGCGTCGGCATCGTCGGTCAGGTTGATCCGGCTCTGGTCGGAGGGATCAGACTTCGACATCTTCTTCGACCCGTCGCGCAGGGACATCACCCGCGTTGCCGCACCCTCGATCACCGGTTCAGTGACGGGGAAGAAGTCCACCCCGAAGTCCGTATTGAACTTGATCGCGATGTCGCGGGTCAGTTCCAGGTGCTGCTTCTGGTCCTCGCCCACGGGCACATGGGTCGCGTGATAGACCAGGATATCCGCCGCCATCAGCGCCGGGTAGGCAAACAGGCCCAGCGACGCGGCCTCGGCGTTCTTGCCGGCCTTGTCCTTCCACTGGGTCATCCGCCCCATCCAGCCCATCCGCGCCACGCACATGAACAGCCACCCCATCTGCGCATGCTCGGCCACCTGGGACTGGTTGAACAGGATCGACCGTTCCGGGTCGATGCCGGCGGCGATGAAGCCCGCACACAGCTCGCGGGTGTTGCGGGTCAGGGTCTCGGGGTCCTGCCAGGTGGTGATCGCGTGCTGGTCGACCATGCAGTAGACCGTCTCGTGCGTGCCCGCCTCCTGCATCTCGACGAAGCGCTTCAGGGCACCCAGATAATTGCCCAGCGTCAGCCCTCCCGAAGGCTGGATCCCCGAGAAGACGCGCGGGGTGAAGGCAGGCATGGACATGGGCAGGCTCCGGCTGGATTGTGCGGCCCGGGTGGCTTAGTGCTGGCCCCCGACAGCGTCAAGGAAGCCGACAGCTTCAAGGATCCCGCCCATGCGTGCCCCCCTCCGCGAGGTCCCGCCCCCCACCGACGATCCGGGGGGCCGCCCGCCCCATATGGAGCCACCCGTCAACCCGATTCCCGGCGTGGTCCTTCTGCTCGCATTGCCCATCGTGGTGATCGAGGCGGCCTTCATGCTGGGGGCCCAGGGTTATGTCGGCGGGCCGCAGGCGGTGGGATGGCGGCTGGCGGCGCTGCGCGACTGGGGCTTTGCGCCGTCGGTGCTGGACTGGATGATCGCCAACAACCGCTGGCCACCCGGCGAACTGGTCCGCTTCGTCAGCTATCCCTTCATCCATGTGGGGTTCACCCAGACCCTGTTTGTCGTGGTGTTCCTGCTGGCCCTGGGCAAGATGGTGGCCGAGGTCTTTCGCCCCTGGGCCGTCGCGCTGATCTTCTTCGCCTCGGCAGCAGGCGGCGCGCTGGTCTATGGGCTTTCCATGTCCGGCCCGGTGCCGCTGATCGGGGGATTCCCGGCGGTCTACGGGCTGATCGGGGCCTTCACCTTCCTGATCTGGACGCGCCTTGCCGCGACGGGCGGACCGCAGGCCACGGCCTTCACGCTGATCGGCCTGCTTCTGGCCATCCAGCTGCTGTTCGGGCTCTTGTTCGGCGGCAACAACGACTGGATCGCCGATCTTGCGGGCTTTGCCATCGGGTTCGGCCTGTCGTTCGTGGTCAGCCCCGGCGGTTGGGCGCGGGTGCGGGCGCGGCTGTCTCAGCGCTGACGGCGCAGGGCGCCGCGCAGGTCGGCCAGCCGGACCGCGCCAAGGCCCACCGCCGCCGCGCCATAGGCCGCGATTCCGGCGACCACAAGCGCGGCAAGGGCCAGATAGCGCAGGCCGGGCGCCACCAGCATCGCCGACAGTCCCCAGGTAAGCGCCACAAGCACGCCACCCATCACCAGACTTGCGGCCAGCATCCGTCCCACCCGCTTGCGCAGGCGGTCGTCCGCAGCCGCGGCTTCACCCATGTCGCGGGTGCCGCGCCACAACTGCCAGGCCATGGTCCAACCCGCCACCGTGGTTGCCAGGGCCGCCGCGATGAAGCCGATCAGCGGCATCAACCCCACGGCCACCACGGCGTTGACCAGCATCGACCAGACGGCAAACCGGAACGGGCGCCGCGTGTCCTCGCGCGCGAAGTACAGCGGCTGCAGCGTCTTTTGCAGCACGAAGGCCGGCAGGCCGACCCCGTAGATCGCAAGCGCCAGCGCCGTGTGCTGCACATCGTCGATCCCGAAAGTGCCGCGCCCGAACAGCACCGACACCAGCGGCACCGCGATCACCACCAGCGCCACGGCGGCAGGCAGTGTCAGAAACAGAGCGAACTC
Source organism: uncultured Rhodobacterales bacterium (assembly GCA_964473055.1). Lineage (GTDB taxonomy): Bacteria > Pseudomonadota > Alphaproteobacteria > Rhodobacterales > Rhodobacteraceae > UBA996. Next base: position 5,999 of record CAYYOE010000179.1, read on the forward strand.
GGTTGCCCGGTTGAACGCCTCTCGCCCGCCTGCCGTGTCTTCCGACCCCAAGCGTCGGGCCAGTTCGGGGAGCAGGACAATTCCGATGGCGATGCCCACCACGCCCAAGGGCAACTGGTAGAGGCGATCGGCATAGGCGAGCCACGAGATTGCGCCTTCGGTGAAGCTCGCTACCTGGCGCCCGACCAGAAGGTTGATCTGCACCACGCCGCCCGCCAGGACGGCAGGCCCTGCGATCACCAGCATCCGCCGGATCTCGGGTGTCAGGCGCGGCAGGCGCGGGCGCAGCGCAAACCCCATCCGCGCCGCGGCCCACCAGACCAGCGCCAGTTGCAGGGCCCCCGTCACCGGCGTGGCCCAGGCCAGCGTCAGGCCCATGTCCCAGTCCGCCCGCGCGGCCAACACCATCGCCACGATGAAGCCCGCGTTCAGCAGCACCGGCGCGCCGGCCGCCGCCATGAACCGCCCGCCCGCGTTCAAGAGGCCGGAAAACAGCGCCACCAGCGAGATGAAGAAGATGTAGGGAAAGCAGATCCGGCCGAAATCCGTTG
>CAYYOE010000180.1:0-6543 GCA_964473055.1 uncultured Rhodobacterales bacterium
GATCGGCGGGCGGCGGCGTGGGGGCCGGATCGCTTGGCGGCGGCACCGGGGTCGGCTTCACCGGGGCGGGCGCGGGCGCCGGGGCGGGCGGTTCCGTCGCCGGAGGCGGTGGAGGCGGCGTTGGCGTTGGCGTCGGCTTTACCGGGGCGGGCCCGGCGGAGGAATCAGGCAGCGGATCCTGACCGAAGACATCATCGTCATCACGGGGCTCGGCACGGGAAGTCGAACCACCGCCCCCGAGGGCGCCGGCGACGGCCGCAAACATGGCGAGCAACAAGGCGAGGGGGTTCATCGGGCTTCTCCCGCGGCAATGGCACACGGAAGGCGGCAGACCGCAGTCATCGATAGCATCGGCACGGGCATGCTGGCGTTCCGGTTCCTGGATTTCTGTGCAGCAGACGGAAACAAGTAACCACGTTACGCACCAAGGGAACTAATCGCCGGTTTGTGTCGAAAGTTGGTTAAGATCTGGGCTCGCGGACGACACAATCCGGAAATCATTCGTGATCCCCCCCGGCATAGGGCGCAAGTGCGGGGAGTGACAACGTGATCGAGGCGCAAGCACGGCGGTTTCGGCAGATTCCTGCGCGGCCGGCGGGGGATACCCGCCGACCACGTTGCCATCAATCGGACACGACCTCGCACCCTTCTGGCCGACGAAACCCCGCGGCGAAGCGGCTCGAACGCGTTTGGGTTAACGGTTTCGCAACAGAATCGATCCAATCGTCAGGATGTAAGCTGGTCAGGTTGCGGGAGCACCGACATGGTGGACACGACGACGAATCCCTTCCCCGGGGTGCTGTCCCCCCCCCGGCGCCCATGGCGGCTGCGGCCCCTCGCCAAGGCTGCCCTGCAACAGGCACGAACGACTGCCGTTCTTGCGGCTGGAACGGTCGGATCGGGAGGTGCGCCATGCGCCGTCCTCTTGCCATCGGACGGGCGCCGGATGTCATCGCTGTTGCGGATCTACACGGTCGCGCGCGCCCTGCGTGCCAAGGGCTGGAACTGCGTGGTTGTGCCGACGGCGCTGGATCTTCCTGCGCGGCGGCACGTCCTGGCCTGGATGCGGCCGGATGTCGTGGTCATGCAGGGATCAAGGCACCCGCTGAACCGGCCAGGCCTGTATCCCGGGCAGAGGATCATCTACGACATGGACGACGCCGATTTTCATCTTGACCACCTCGCCGGTCCGGTTCGCGATGCGATGGGCCAGGTCAGGTCGGTGATCGCCGGCAGCCAGTATGTCGCGGACTGGTGCATGGCCCAGGGTGCCCGAGCCGATGTCGTCTGGACCTGCACGCCGATCTCTGCGCGCCCCTTCACCGCACATGTCCAGCGCGGGCCTGTGGTCACCTGGGCACAAAGCACGCCTGAGGACTATGTTCGGGAACGTGCCTTCGTTCTGGACGTCATGACAGGGCTGGTCGCGCGGCGCCCCGATGTGCGACTGCGCCTCTATGGCCGACGTCCGACCGACAGCGACGCCATCCTGGCCCCGTTCCGAGCCGCGGGCATCGTCACCGAATGGTTGCCCGAAATGACCTACCGCCGCTTCGTCGGGTCGCTCGACGACGTCGCGCTGGGCCTGTCACCGGTATGTCCGGAGAACGCGTTCAGCCGCGGCAAGTCGTTTGGAAAGATCCTCGCCTACCTCGACCGAGGCGTGCCGGTCATCGCCTCGGACCGGGTGGATCACCCGCGCTTCTTTGCACCCGGCATGGGCGTCCTGTCGAATGATCCCTCGGTCTGGGTGTGCGAGGCCGAGCGCCTTCTGGGCGACGCGGCGGCCCGGCAGGCCATGGCGGAATGCGCCCATGACCGCTTCGTCGATGTCTTTTCGCCAGCGGCGGTGGCGAACCTGATCGACCCGATCCTGCGCCGCGCTGTCGCGGCAGGCAGTCGGGCCGATGCCGCCCGGGGAAGGGCCGCAGGCCCGATCGGCGCAGCCTGATCGGCGCGTCCCTTCACCCACCGATCATCTGCGCAATCCTGCATCCGATGCCCCTGTGCCAATTGTCCGGGGTCCGGTATAGTTTGCACCATGCGCCCGGATATCGACCGCCCTGCAACCCGGATCGGAGCGGTCGAGGTTTACCTCTGCCGGATCGGGTCCGATTCCGATCTGGCTGTCGCCACGGCCTGGACCTCGTTGTCGGACGAGGAGCGCAACCGCGCCAGCGGTTTTCGGTTCGATCGCGACCGTATTCGCTGGGTGCAGAGCATGGGGTTCCTGCGCCACGTCCTGGGTGCCGTAACAGGCAATCCGCCCGCCGGGCTGCGTTTCGAACGGACACGGGGGGGAAAGCCTTTCCTTCGCGCAGGCGCGCCGCCCTTCAATCTGTCCCATTCCGCCTCGATTGCTGCCCTCGCCGTGTCGGGGTCGGACGCCGTCGGCATCGACATCGAGGAGCCGGTGCGGCTTCCCGAAGCGTCACATGACTTCGAGGCCCTCGCAGAAGCCTGTTTCCTGCCGGACGAAGTCACCGCGATCCGCGCGGCACGGGACCCCAGGCAGGTCTTCCTGCGGTTCTGGACGGCGAAGGAAGCGCGCATGAAACTGACCGGTGAAGGCCTGATGCTCGAACCGCAATCAATCGCGCTCGTGCACGAGGATGGATGGCCAACCGGATACGTCCGACCGGATTCCCAGGGCACCAGGCTTCATCTGTTCAATGCGGGATCAGCGGTGGTGGCGCTGACGACGGGTCCCATTGCGATGCATCTGCAGCGATAGACGCGGGATGCGAAACTGCGCCGAGGTCGGGCGGGAGCGGCCTCAGGCCTCAGGCCACCGACCCGGAACCACCCCATCGCCCCGCATCTGGGTGGTGGAGTTGCACAATGTTGGCGACGATCTTGTCGCGGAGTTTTCCGAAAGCCAGGTCGGCATCGATCGCGACCACGCCATAGGGACACTGCCGTTCGCCGGGCGCCCAGGTCATGCGGATATGGGCAACCATCTCCACCCCCTCCGGCACCCGCGTAATCTCGAACCCCGTGACCTGAAGCCGCGTCTCCGGTGCAAGCCGCAATGCCAGTGCGTCAAGCTCTCGCTGAAGGATCTGCGCATGGTCAGGCGTCACCGCGCGCTGGAGAGCCGGCAGGCCAAGGGCTCCAAGCCCGAGCGAAACGGCCAGTCCGGACGCAAGTGTTCGGCGGGTGACAGGCATTTCGAACCCCTTGCGGCGAAACGGAACAGAACTTGCTCAACGTAGCATCGATTGCGCCTCGCGGTGAATGATCTTTCCGGCCGACCCCTACATTTGGCGGGCCATCGAGGGTAACCCGATTGCACACGGAACCTGTGCCCGGGGGGCAGGCAGCCGCGCCACCGCCGCTTGCGGTCGCGATCACTGTGGTCATCCCGGCCCTTGCCGGTCAGGCTTCCGGCCCACGTGCCTTGGGTGATCCGGCGAACCGACCCCGCGCCCATGCCGTCGTTGCCAAGCCTCGAATGAATTCGTGAATCCGCAGCTCTGCGTTCGGCCCTTCGTCAAGACGCAGGGATCGGCGCAGCCCGCGCCAGGTCAACCCACCCGCAACGACGCGCGAGTTCAGAGGGGGGGGTGCCGGTATCCACGGCGAAGGAAGCCCTGTGATCCAGGGACTTGCGCAGTCTGAAACGCTCCTTGATCCGGTTCAGGCCGTGTCGTGAGATCCGCGTGACCGGGGTCTGGATCGGAAGGAATGCCGCCCATTTCTTCTGCATCCATCGGAAACACTCGTCAAAGTCCTCGCCGAGGGCACCGTGGAACCGATCATTGTGGATGCAGGGCAAACCCACGGCATAGGCCCCCTGGCCGGCGGCTCGTGCCCGACAGACGATATCGGTCCCGTACAGATGCCATCCGGGCTGGTGATCATCGAACCGAAGGCGGGACGAGCGGCGCAAGACAATCAGCATCTCGTCGAAACTGCCCACCGGTTCGGGGGCCAGGGGAACGTCCCCGACAATGCAGCCCAGCGAGGAACTCCACACCGGTCCTATGATGCGCCCCGCGGCCGTTACACCGCAGGCACCCGCCAGGGCCCAGTCGGGATCATGCGCCTCCATCTCGTCCAGTCGCGACTGCAGCATCGTGTCCCAGCCTTCCGGCAGGTAGACATCATGATGCAGGAAGACCAGGACATCGGCCTCCGTCGCATCAAGCGCGCGGTTGTAGGCCAATGCCGCGGACGGGGCATTGCGCTCGATGTGGACGGCAACGCCGTCTGCAATGACCGGCGATGCCAACAGGTTACGATTCAAGATCTCTTCCGAGTTGCTCGCACAGCAGTAGACGACGGATCGGGCCAAGGCAGAGACACTCTCAGGAAAGAACGACGTGTCCCATATCCTCCTTCAGTCAGGAGAATTCAACACCCGGGAAGTCCGACCCCACGGCAATAGTCCGAAATCTTGCCAACCGCGTTGCGCCGCGTCCCGGCTTTCAGACCAACGGGAAGGCTGTGCAGGCAGTAGGTGTCAGGCCGGAACCTCGACCCGGGTCCGGTGCAGCAGCGCCGCGACATCCCGCGCCCATGCTTTCCATGTCAGCCGTGCATGGGAATGTGCGAAGCTCGACCTGCAGAGGGAAACGTGCCTGTCGGGATCCCGCGTGAGGGCGCGAACCGTCTCGGCCCATTCCCTTGGACCGGCTGAAAATGGCATCATCCTTCCATTGCGTCCCTCGTCCATCAACGATCCGATGCCCCCCACATCGGTGATCAGGACGGGTGTTCCATGCGCGTTCGCTTCGGCCACCACCATCGGCGTGCAGTCTGCCCGCGTCGGCAGGACGAACAGGTGCGCGTCGGCGAACAATCGTGACAGGCGTTGCGCGTCGCGCGGGTTGTTCTTGTCGAGGTATCCGACCACGTCGACGCCGGGATACCCACGCAGCCCCGGTGGCACGAAACCTGCGAGTGCGAGTCGGGCGTCAATGCCGCGCGCGCGCAGTTCGTCCAGCGCCGCGACGGCCAGCGCGCCGCCCTTCCGGTCCCATTCGCAGCCTGCCCAGAACAGGCGCAGGGGGCCAGCGTTCGGCTTTTCGGGCATTTCCTGTGGCAGCCCGTCGAAGTTCGCGCCGAAAGGGACCGCTGCAATTCCATGCCCGGGATCCAGCCCGAACTCTGACGCAGCGCGGCGTGCCATGTAGCGAGACGAATAGACGGTAAGTGCCGCGCGCGAAACGACACGCTCTTCCAGTTCGTCCGAACCTGGCGGAACGTCCCAGCCGTAGAATTCGCGCAGGAACGAAGGGGTCGCGTCGGTGACATGCACGAACGGCACCCGGCTGAGGGCGCCAAGACGGTCGAGCAGGTTGGTCGCGGCAAGGCCGATCACGAGGTCGAGCCCACGCAGGTCGAGCCTTTCCACCTCGACCGGGCGCGCGGGGATCAAGCGGCGCAGCATGCGCTCCCCCGTCCGCACCGCACGATGGGGACCGAGGACCGTCAGCGCGATTTCGGGACGCTCGCGCAGCGCATGCGCCATGTGATGTGCCGTGCCACTGAAGGCCGTCCGGTCGAACGGATTGTGCGGGCTGAGAAAGCCCACGTTCAAGGGGCGACGCACGGCCCCGAGGATCGCGTCGGTGAAGGGGCGGATTTCTTGCAGCGCGGACATCTGGCGGGGCCCTCCCGGTTAAGGATGGGTGAAGGCTTAGGCGAGATATGGTTTACAGCAGGTTAAGGATCGACATTGCACGCCGGCAGGCCAATCCGCGCCCGTTCTCGGCATTGACGCTCGTCCGATGGACTGCGGGCCGCTGTCCTTGAACCGCCGCGACCGATCTGCCACCTAGGAGGGACCTCGCCCCTCAGGCGGTGTGGGGTTCGTTCAGATTGTCCGCACCTTGCCCGAGCGCGCCCCATGTCCCCGCCCCCCGCCGAACGCGCCTGTCTTGTCATTTCGCCCTGCCGGAACGAGGCGGGCTACATGCGCCGCACGCTCGACAGCATGGTGGCGCAGACCCTGCGCCCGGCGCTATGGGTGATCGTCGACGACGGATCGACGGACGAGACCCCGCAGATCCTGTCCGACTATGCAGAACGGCACGACTGGATCCGGGTGGTGCGCAAACCCGACCGGGGGCACCGCGCCGTGGGCCCCGGCGTGATCGAGGCGTTCTACTTCGGAATGGATGCCGCGGGCGATCCGGGCTTTCCCTATATCTGCAAGCTCGACCTCGATCTGGACCTTCCGCCCCGATATTTCGAGATCCTGATTGACCGGATGGAACAAAACCCGCGGATCGGCACCTGTTCGGGCAAGCCCTATGTCCGGCGCGGCGATGCGCTGGTGTCGGAACGCCGGGGCGACGAGATGTCGGTCGGCATGACCAAGCTGTACCGCCGGACCTGCTTTGACGCGATCGGCGGCTTCGTGCGCGAGGTGATGTGGGACGCGATCGACTGCCACAAGGCGCGGCAGCTGGGGTGGATCGCGGTCAGCTGGGACGACCCCGACCTGCGGTTCGAGCATCTGCGCCCGATGGGGTCGTCGCAGACCTCGATCTGGACGGGCAAGCGGCGGCACGGGTTCGGGCAGTGGTTCATGGG
>CAYYOE010000181.1:0-6534 GCA_964473055.1 uncultured Rhodobacterales bacterium
GTGCCCGGGACCAACGAGTTCGAGCTTCCAGACCATGGGCGGCCTCCGATGCAGAGCGCTGTCCTCATGCCACCTCGTCGCTCGCCGCCCACACCGCAATCCTCGCTCCGCCCCCAACTCTGACACGGTCCCCGGCACTTTCGGGGAAGTCGGTACGGAAACCCCTGCCGCCACCGTCTGGTCGAGGCTCGCCCAGCCCACGCCCCTGGAGGCAAGATGGACTTGGAAGCGGAGCACCCCCTCCAGCGCCAGCTTGTCCGGGGAGCGGCCGGAAAACCGGCTGAAATTCGCTACCGCGTGCACACAGGACCGTTGCGTCGCCGGTCGGAAGTTGCGGACCGTCATGTTCGCGATCATGCGGCGGCGCAGACGGCCGATATCGGCCATCGGCAAGCTCCTGTCTGGAAAGGGGTCTCAGCAACCTCAACCTTCCGGTCGGGAGCGCCACGCGCGAAGCTGGCCGGGTGCCGCGCAGCGGCTTCGTTCGATCCCCTTCATGGGTCCCAAGGCTAGCGGGCGTGGCGAAACAGGCCCGGCGCCATCACCAGATGGCGGTCGATGGCGTTTTCGTGGTGGACGACGGTCGCCTCGGCATCGCTGAGCACGACGGCAATCTGGGCGGGCCCCTCGCGCCGGCGCACCCCGGCCGCCGTCGGCCCCGAGCGCGACGCCAGCGTCGGCTCGATGCTGTAGTGGCAGCCTGACAGCGTCGTGAACGGGATGCCGCGATAGACGCCGGCCGCGCTCATGTGCACATGGCCCGAGATGACCTGACGGATATCGGGATGACCGGCGAGGATGTCGGCCAGTTGCGGCCCGCAGTCCAGCCGGATGACATCGAGCGGGGTCTGCAGCGGCGCCATGTTGTGGTGCACGACAACGATGACCGGCATCGTCATCGCCCCCCCCAGCTGCGCGGCCAGCCAATCAAGCTGTGCAGCCTCCAGGCTGCCGGCGCTCTGGCCCGCCTGGCAGCTGTCGAGCACGATGACGCGGTGGCCATCACGGTCGATCGCGTGGTCGAGCCGTCCGGTCACCTCCGGCTGGCGGTCGGCGAACACTTCGAGAAACGCCGCTCGGTCGTCGTGATTGCCGAGGGTGAGATAGCAGGGGAGACTGAAAGGCTCAAGCAGCGCGGCGAGCTGGCGGTATGCCCCGGCCTCGCCCCGGTCGGCCAGATCGCCGGCCAGCACGACGAACGCCGCGTCTGCGTGCACCGCCTCGATGAAGGCGAGCGTTTCGCGCGCCCGCTCGAAGGTGTCGAGGCCGTGCGAGACTGCCCCCTCGCCGACGAGGTGGAGATCCGCGATCACGATGAACTTGAGCATGCTGTCTTCCATATGTGGAACTGGTGGGCCAACTCAGCCCTTGACCCCGGTCATCGTGATGCCGCGGATGAACTGGCGTCGGGCGAAGAAGAAGGCGATGACCATCGGTGCGGTCACGACGGTGGCCGAGGCGAAGGTGCGCCCATAGTCGGTGTCGAACGACGACTGATACTGCATCATCGCGAGGGTGACGGTCATGCGCTCCTGGCTCTGCACGACGATCAGCGGCCAGTAGAGATCGTTCCAGTGCGCCACGAAAGAGAAGACCGCGAATGCCGATATCACCGGCACGGCCGACGGCAGGATGAGCCTGAGGATGATCTCGACCTCGGAAAAACCGTCGATGCGTGCTGATTGGATCACGCTGTCGGGATAGCCGCGGAAGAACTGCCGGAACAGGAAGATGCCGAACACGGACACGATGAACGGAAACATCAGGGCGATGTAGCTGTCGAGCAAGCCGGTCCTGACCATGCCGATGTAGAGGGGAATTGCGGTCACGTTGATGGGGATGGTGATTGCCGCGATCACGGTTCCAAACAGCAGGCCGCTGCCGCGGAACTTCAGCTTTGCCAGCGCATAGGCAGCGGGGATGCCGGTCAGGAGCTGGACCGCGAGGATGCCGAGACAGACGACAAGCGAGTTCCACATGAACAGCAGATAAGGCTGATCGAACAGCACGCCGCTGTAATTCTCGAAGCCGCGAAAATCCGTCGGCCACAGGGTAAAATTACGATCGAAGACATCGTTCTTGGGCTTGAGGCTGGACGAGACCATCCAGACGAACGGAAACACCATGACAAGGCCGCCGGCGAAAAGCAGACCGCTTCCCAACCCGGTCCAGAAGCGGCCCAACACGGTGCCCTGCGGGCGCGCGGCGGCGTCTGGCGACATGGGTGATGCCATGGAGGCCTCCCTCAGTACTGAACGCGACGGTCGGCCACCATCGCCTGGACGAGAGCGAACATGAAGATGATGGTCAGAAATACCAGCGACAGCGCCGCCGAATAGCCCATGTTGAAGTACTCGAAGCCCTCGAGAAACGCATGATACAGAAAGACCTCGCTGGCCTTGTCGGGGCCACCACGGGTCAGAATGGCGACGGTGTCGAACAGCTTGAAGGCGGTGATGAAGCTGGTCACGGCGACGAACATCGCGGTGGGGCCGAGCATGGGCCAGGTCACGCGCAGGAACTTGTCGACCGGATGGTCGGCCCCGTCGATCGCCGCGGCCTCGTAGAGCGATTGCGGGATCGCGGTGAGCCCGGCGAGGAAAAGCACCATGTTGAAGCCGACCGCACTCCACACGGAGATGAGGGCGAGGGCCACGAGCACGATATCGGGATCGCCGAGGAAATTGACCGTGCCCAGCCCGAGGTCCTGCCCGATCACGTTCAGCAGGCCCTGGCGGTTGTCCATCAGCGCGCCCCAGACAAGGGCCATCGCCGCCAGCGTCGAGGTCACCGGCAGGAAATAGATCACCTCGAGAACCGACCGGAACTGCTTGCGCTCCTGCAGCGCGATCGCGATGACAAGGCCGAGCCCGAACGACAGCGGCAGGAACACGGCAGCATAGACGAACGTGTTGCGCATCGCATTGGAGAAATCGGGGTCGTTGGTCATGCGGCTGAAATTGTCCAAGCCGACAAAGGCGATATCGTCGCGCACCAGCGTGAAGTCGGTCAGGCTTGCCGCCGCGACCAGCAGGATCGGCACGACATAGATGCACAGGATCAGCACCACTGCCGGCGCGACCAGCACGTAGGCAAGCCGCGCCTGCGCGCGCGCCAGCTGGTCGCTTCCGCGCAGGGCGCGCGAACGCGCCGGCGTCTCGGTTGCTGCCGCCGTGTCGATCATGACAGCGCCCTCAGCCGGGTCTCGGCGCGGGCCTCGACCGGGCCGCGCAGGCGCTGACCGGCGCCGTCGAAGAACAGCAGGTCCCGCGCATGGACGGCGGCGGTCACGGTGTCCGCGGTGAAGATGGGATGGTCGGACGCAAAGCCCGCGGTTTTCTGGGCGCGGATGCGCAGGGCGGTGCGCGGATCGCCGGCCAGCGCGGCGTGGATGACCAGCTCGGGCCCGACATCCTCGACACGCTGCGTCACGAGCGCCAGGGGCAGGTCACCCTCGGCCTCTCCGCGGCCCGATGCAAGGCCGCGCATCCGCGTCAGGTGCACGGCCTCGGGGCGCACCCCGATCTGGATCGGGTCGACTGCATCGCGCGGGATGGCGACGGGCCAGGCGGTCTCGGCGACCCGCAACACGCCGCCGTCGACACGGCCGGGCAACAGGTTGATCTCGGGGCTGCCGATGAACCTCGCCACGTCGACCGTGTCGGGATCGGCGTAGAGCGTGTTCGGCGCGCCGACCTGGAGCACCTGCCCGCCCTGCATCAGCGCCACCCGGTCGGACATGGTCATCGCTTCGACCTGATCGTGGGTGACGTAGATGAAGGTGAGCCCGGAACTCCTGTGCAGGTCGGTGATCTCGCGCCGAACCTCGACGCGCAGCTTGGCGTCGAGGTTGGACAGCGGCTCGTCCATCAGGAACAGCCCCGGATCGCGGACCAGCGCACGACCCAGCGCCACGCGCTGCCGCTGACCGCCCGACAGCTGCGCCGGGCGCCGCTCGAGCAGGTGATCGATGCGCAACTGGCGCGCGACCGTCTCGACCTTGGCGGTGATGGCCGGGCGCGCCCGGCGATGCGCCGGCATGATATGGCGCAGCAACGGCAACCGGGCATGCATCGGCAGGCGCGCCATCAGCAGCGGCATCGCCAGGTTCTGCGCCACGGTCATGTGCGGATAGAGCGCATAGTCCTGAAACACCATCGCGATGCCGCGATTTTTGGGGGCGCTGCCGAGGGCGCTGCGACCGTCGATCAGGACATCGCCGCTATCTGGCGTCTCCAGCCCGGCGATGATGCGCAACAGCGTGGACTTTCCGCAACCCGACTGGCCGACGAGCGAGAGGAACTCACCATCGGGCACGACGACCGAGACGCCGCGCAGGACCGGGGTGCTGCCGAAGCTCTTGGTGATGTTGCGAAGGGTCAGTTCCGCCATGACAGGCCAGCCCGGTCAGAGGAGGGGGTGCAAAACGGCAAAACGCCCTGCCCGGCGTCGCATGGCGACCCGGCCAGGGCTTCGGCTTGCGCCGATCAGCGCTGCATCAGCGCCTCGGCGATGCTGCGCATCTGCGCGGCACCGTCCTCGGGCGAAAGCTCGCCGAGCATGACCGCGCGGATCACGCTGCGCTGGTCGCGCCAGATCTTCTCGCTTTGCGTGCCGGGATAGCCCTGCCACGGCCCGGCGCGGTGATACTGCATCGATGGCGTGGCGTAATAGGGGTTCTCGCGGTAGAATGGCGCAAGATGATCTTCGTTAAGCGACAGCAGGTTGGTCGGGAGATATCCGGTGTTGAGGGCGGTGATCTCCTGAGCTTTCGGGCCGGTGACGAACTTCACGTATTCCCAGACGGCATCGATCTTGTCGGGGTCGCTGGCGGTGACGATGACCGCATTGCCCCCGGTCGGCAGGCGGCCGGCGACCTCGTCCACCATGTTGAAGGGTGCCGAGCGCAGATCGAACCGGTCGCCCACCAGCTCGGCGAGGTTCTTGGCGCCGGCCGGCGACGACGCATAGATGCCCATGGCCCCGTTGGTGAACGAGGACTGCTGGTCGCCGCGCGGGATCGTCGGGTCGTAGGTTCCCTCGCTCACCATCCGGCGCAGCGTGTGCATGGCGTTGACGGCGCGGTCGGCCTCGTGGAACGCGACGCTCATCTGCGCCTCGTCGAGCAGCAGGCCACCCTGCTGCATGATCAGCGTCTGCCAGGACCAGTCGTCGCCCCACTGATCGGCGGTGAAGGCCATGCCGTAGATGTCATCGCCAAGCGCGTCGATCTCGCGCGCCAGGGCAAAGATGCCGTCCCAGTCGCGGGGGAAGTCGTCCGGGTCACGCCCGACCTGGCGGAACAGATCGGCGTTGTAATACCACTGGATCACCGAGGCATTGAACGGCATGCCGAACTGTAGGCCGTCGACCTGACCGAGCGCGAGCATCGCGTCGGAATAGTTGGCGGCAACCCACTCTCCGCCTTCGCGCTCGAGCAGCGGACCGAGATCGACGATCTGGCCGCGGGCGTGCAGCGCGCGCGCCAGCGAAGGCAGCTGGTTGTAGGCCTGGAAGGCGCAGTCGGGCAGCGTGTTGGTCGCCGAGGCGCGGAACATGCGCAGATGCGTGTCGGCATAGTCTTTCGCCGGCGCGGCATACTGGACGACGATCTCGTCCTGCATCTCGTTGAACATCTTGGCCAACGGTTCGTGCTGGCGCGTCAGGTGCCCGGCATTGGTCAGGCAGGTGATCGTCACCTGCGCGTGCCCGGCCGAGCCGAGCCCGGCGATCGCCATGCCCACGGCTGCGAGTACGCGGAAGTTCGCCTTGTTCATTTCCTGATCCTTGCGATCTCTCATCCCTGGGCCTAATAACCGGGTTTGTTAACAAGAATGACGATGCGGTATGATGAATTTACAAAGTGTTTGTGACGAATTTTGACTATCTCACGCCGGCCGGACCGACCTCAGCCAGCTTGGCTGGAGAGGCGTGGTTCATAAGAGTGCAAGCTGCAAACTGGGCGGCGCCGTGACCTTTTCGTGCGCCCGCAAGCCCGAACCTTCAGGGTGGGATCAGGACGCTGAGAAACGGTCAAATCGTGCCGTGATCGAAAGGTCGGGGGCGACGTTGCCCCGGATCATCATCGCGGCAACGCGCGTCATGCGGTTGGGCCTGCGCACCCTTGATCCGACCCGTCCGCGGCGGCGCGGACAACGGCGGCGATCTCACCCAGTTGGGCGGCCAACGGCGTGGTACGCCGCCAGACCATGCCGATGGTGCGGCGGGGGCGCGGCTCCGGCAGGCGCGCCACCGACACGGGCGCCGACCGGGCCTCGACCGGGGCGGCCATTTCCGGGATCAGCGTCACGCCGATGCCCGCGCCCACCATCTGCACCAGCGTCGACAGGCTGCTGCCCACCATCAGTTCGCGCGGGGCCGCGCCCGTGGCGCAGAAGGCGATGGCCTGGTCGCGGAAGCAGTGCCCCTCCTCCAGCAGCAGGGACCTTTCCGAAGGTGGGGGCTTCAGGCTGCGATTAGCTGCTGAGCGAAGCGCTGATTGAAGTGGGCGGCGCGGACTTGGAGGACGTTGAA
>CAYYOE010000182.1:0-6504 GCA_964473055.1 uncultured Rhodobacterales bacterium
TCGGGATCAGGACGATCTGGAACGGGATGAAGCAGGAGAACAGCATCAGCCCGAACACCCAGGTATCGCCCCGGAAGCGCCACTTGGTCAGGACATAGCCGTTAAGCGCGCCGACAACGGTCGAGACGACGACGGCGGGTACCACCATCAGCAGCGAATTGACGAAATAGGGGCGCAGCCCCGTCGGCTCGACCCCGATCTGCGCGGTGGACCAGGCCGACGCCCAGGGCGCCAGCGTCCAGTCGCGAGGCAGCGCCATCATGTTGCCGCCGGTGATCTCGGACAGCGGTTTGACCGAGTTCACCACCATCACATAGAGCGGCAGAAGGTAGAACAGCGCGAACAGGAGCAGCACGAGATACAGGAACGCGCGCGTCACCCGGCCGGTCGAGACTGCGGTTTCCTGGCTGGCGACGCTCATGCCTTCTTCTCCCGCAGTTCGGCATAGAGGTAGGGCACCATGATCGCGGCGATGGTCATCAGCATGATCACCGCGCTGGAGGCGCCGATGCCCATCTGGTTCCGGGTGAAGGTGTAGGAATACATGAAGGTCGCCGGCATCTCGGTCGCGCGCCCGGGGCCGCCGCCGGTCAGCGCCACGACCAGGTCGTAGGACTTGATCGCCAGGTGGGCGAGGATCACGAAGGCCGACAGGAAGGCGGGCCGCAGAAGCGGGATGACGATGCGCCGGTACAATTGCCAGTTCGACGCGCCGTCGATCTGGGCGGCCTTCAGGATCTCGTTGTCGATGCCGCGCAGGCCGGCCAGGAACATCGCCATGACGAAACCCGAGGTCTGCCAGACCGCCGCAAGGACAATGCAGTAAAGCGCCATCTGGCTGTCCTTGATCCAGGTGAAGGCAAAGCTTTCCCAGCCCCATTGGTGCATCACGTTCTGCAACCCGATGCCGGGGTCGAGGAACCATTTCCAGGCAGTGCCCGTGACGATGAACGACAGCGCCATCGGGTAAAGGTATATCGGACGCAGCATTCCCTCGCCGCGTATCCGCTGGTCCAGGAAGATCGCCAGCATCAGGCCGATCGCCGTGCAGATTAGGATGTAGAGGCTGGCGAAGATCGCGATGTTCGTGACCGCGATGTGCCAGTGTTCCAGCGCAAAAAGCCGGTGATAGTTGTCGAACCCCACCCAGGTGAAGCGGGGCAACATCCGCGATCCGGTGAAGGACAGGACGACCGTGAAGGCGATGAAGCCGTAGACGAACAGGATCGTCACCGCGAAGGATGGCGCAAGCACCAGCTTGGGCAGCCAGTCCTGCAGGCGCGTGCGGAAATCCACCGATCCGGTCATCACGATCCTCGCTTGCCCCAGCCTTTTGCCAGCGGCTTGTCCTGCCGGGCTGTCCGGCATCTGAGGTTGCCCTTCCTCCTCCAGGGGGAGGAGGAAGGGCGTCTTGCAGGGTGCCTGCTACTGCGCCGCGGCGACGGCGCTGGCCAGTGCGGCGGCCGCCGTGGCGCCATCGGCGTACTGGCCGTTGAAGGCCGCCGTCACCACGTCATAGACCGCGTTCTTGACTGATGCCGGGGCCGCATGACCATGCGCCATGGACCCGAACAGAGTGCCGGCCGTGTTGGCCTCGGCCAGGTCCGCCATGCCCTTCTTGCCGCAGGCGTCGAAGGCGTCGTTCGGCACGTCGGTCCGTGCGGGCACCGACCCCTTGACCACGTTGAACGCCGACTGGAACGTCGGGTTCATGATCGCGCTGGCCATGGCCGCCTGCGCCTCGACCGCGCCCGCGCTTCTGACGCCGAACATCGCGAACTGGTCGGAGTTGAAGGTCACCGCGCCCTGCGTTCCGGGGAAGCGGATGCAGATGAAATCCTCGCCCGGCGTCTTGCCGGCATTCAGGAATTCGCCCTTGGCCCAGTCGCCCATCATCTGCATGCCGGCCTCGCCGTTGATCACCATGGCCGAGGCCAGGTTCCAGTCGCGCCCCGAGAAGTTGGCATCGACATAGGTCGACAGCGTGATCAGCCGGTCGAACGCCTCGGCCATCTGCGACCCGCCCAGTGCCTCGGGATCAAGGTCGATGAAGGCGGCGTCGTAGAAATCGGCGCCCAGCGACAGCACCACCCCGTCGAACACCGTCGCGTCCTGCCAGGCCTGCCCGCCATGGGCCAGCGGCGTGATCCCGCCCGCCTTCATCGCGTCGAGCACGGCCACCAGGTCTTCCCACGTTTCCGGCGCGCCCATGCCCGTGGCGTCCAGCGCGGCCTTGCTGATCCAGACCCAGTTGGTCGAATGCACGTTGACGGGTGCGGCGATCCAGTTGCCGTCGTACTTGGAGAAGCCCTGGAGGGCATCGGGCACCACGGCATCCCAGCCCTCGGCCGCGGCAACGGCGTTCAGGTCGCCCAGCGCGTCCTCGGCCGCCCAGTCGAGGATGTCGAAGCCCAGCATCTGCACCGCGGTCGGCGGGTTGCCGGCCGTGACGCGCGCGCGCAGCGTGGTCATCGCCGCCTCGCCGCCGCCCCCGGCCACGGGCATGTCGATCCAGCCGAAACCCTTGCCCGACAGATCGCCCTTCAGCACGTTCAGGGCCGCGGCCTCGCCGCCGCTCGTCCACCAGTGCAACACCTCCACGTCCTCGGCCGCCGCAATGGCGGTCGTCGCCAGAAGCGCCGCGAAGGCGGACGCCGTCTTTCCAAAGTAACCACGCATCGGTTTTCCTCCCACGTTTGCGTTTGTCGTTCTCCTGCGCCGGGCCTCCCCGGATCAGGCCGTCCTTACCCAGGGCGCCCGCGAGCGGCCGACCCGGAACACCAGCGACTTCACTTCCAGGAACTCCTCGAAGCCGTATCGGCCGATCTCACGGCCCTGACCCGACTGGCGCATTCCCCCGAAGGCCACCTCGGGAAAGCCATCCATCCAGGTATTGCTCCAGACCGTGCCCGCCCGCGCCGCGCGGGCAAAGGCAAGGCAGGTGTGGACGTTCTCGCTCCAGATGCCGGCGCTCAGCCCGTAGTCGGCGCCGTTCACCAGCGCGACCGCCTCTTCCAGCGTGCGAAATGTCGTGACCGCCAGAACCGGCCCGAACACCTCGTCCCGGGAAATGGTCATGTCCGGCGTCACCCCGGCGATAATGGTCGGCTGATAGAACTGATCGCTCAGGCCGGGCACCGCCAGCGGCCCGCCCCCCATCAGGATCGTCGCGCCGGCGGACCGTGCCCTTGCCACGTCGCCGTCGATCTTGGCGGCATGTTCGGGGGTTACGATGGCCCCCACCTGTGTGGCCGGGTCCAGCGGATCGCCAAAGGCCACCCGGCGCGACAGGGCAACCACCCGCGCCGTGAACGCCTCGGCGATGCTTTCATGCACCAGGACCCGGCTGCCCGCGTTGCAGCACTGGCCCGCGTTGAAATATGTGCCGAAGGTCACGGCGTCTGCGGCCGCATCAAGATCGGCATCGGCAAAGACCACCTGCGGGTTCTTCCCGCCAAGCTCCAGCGCGACCTTCTTGAGGGTGTCCGACGCCGTGCGGGCAATCAGCCGCCCTACCGCCGTCGACCCGGTAAAGGTGACCATGTCCACGTCGGGGTGCCGGGCCAGAGTGGCGCCGACCGGATCGCCAAGGCCCAGCACGACGTTCATCACACCCGGGGGCAAGCCGGCCTCGGCCAGGATCGCTGCCAACATGACAGTGGTGGAAGGCGTCATCTCGGACGGCTTGACGACGCAGGTGCAGCCCGCGGCCAAGGCGAACGGCAACTTCTGTGACAGGATCCAGAAGGGGAAGTTCCACGGAGTGATGACCGAGACGACGCCAATGGGTTCCTTCAGGACCACGGCAAGGATGTCGCGGCCCAGGGTATCGTGACTGTCGCCCTGCACCGTGCGCGCCAGCGACGCCGCATAGCGCCACAGGTCGGCGGCTCCCATGACCTCGCCGCGGGCCTGGGTGATTGGCTTGCCCGTTTCCAGCGTCTCGATCAGGGCCATCTCGTCGGCACGGTTCTCGATCAGGTCGGCCGCGCGCAGCAGAATCCGGGCGCGGTCGCGCCCGGGCAGGTTGCTCCAGCGGCCGTCGTCGAAGGCCGCGCGTGCCGCCGCAATCGCCAACGTCGCCTCGGCCTCGCCCCCCAGCGCCGACCGGCTGACCGGCACGCCATGGGCGGGCGACATGCGATCCAGCGTGTCGCCTGTGGCGCTGTCCGCCCAGTTCCCGCCGATGAAGTGCCGGTTGTGGCGAGGGGCTGGAAACGCGCCCTGGATCGCGGGGATGATGGTCAGATCGGCCATGCTCAGGTGCCCGGGAATGCGGGTTTGCGTTTGGCGCGAAAGGCGGCAACGCCTTCGGTGCGGTCGCCGCTTGCAGCGATGGCGGCGCTGCCCAGCGCCTCGACCATGGCGGCGGTGTCTTCGCCCACTGCGGCGTTGATCATGGTCTTGGCCGTCTCCACCGCGCGGGGCGACAGATCGGCGATGCGGGCGGCGATGGCCTCGGCGGCGGCGCGGGGGTCGGCGGCCACCTCGGCCGCAAAACCGATGGCGAGGCAACGGTCGGCCGGAATGCGGCGCCCGAACAGCGCCATTTCCCGCAGCACGGGTTCCGGCACCAGCCGGGCCAGCCGCTGCGTGCCCGACCAGCCGGGCACGATGCCCACCCCCGCCTCGGGCAGGGCGATGGTGACATCGGGCGCCATCACACGGATGTCGCAGGCCGCCGCCAGTTCCAGCCCGCCACCGAACGCAGGACCGCCCAGAACCGCGACGGTCGGTTGCGCAAGACGCGCCAGCCGGTCGAACAGCCGGTGCCCCCCACGCACCCAGTGGCGAGCGAACTCGGCAGGCGTCAGGTCGCCCCAGGCGTTGATGTCGGCCCCGGCGCAGAAGGCGCGGGCGGGCGTCGCCGTCACCAGAACGCAGGCAATGGCCGGGTTGTGTTCCACCGTGTCCAGGTGGTCGGCCATCTGGCGCAGCATCTCGACCGTAAAGGCGTTCAGCCTGGTCGGGTTGTCCAGCCGCAACTCGGCGATCCGGCCCGCGACATGCAGATGAACGGCGCTCATGGCTGCCACCCCATCGGCCCGTCCGCCAGCAGCGACAGCGGCATGGGGGCGGCATCCCCGGCCACCCGCACGCGGCCCTGGCTTGCCGCCACGATGTCGCGCGCGGGGTCGATGCCCGGCATGATCTCGGTCGCGACCAGGCCTTTGGCATCCAGCCGCATCACGCAGCGCTCGGTCACATAGAGCACGTCCTGCCCCTGTTCGCGGGCCCGTTTGCCCGAGAAGGTGACGTGTTCGACCTGCTCCACCATCTTGGTGAACCTGCCCGGTCGTTCGACCGTAATGCCGCCGTCGGACATCGCGATCTGCGCACCGGCCTCGAACCAGCCCGCAAAGACGATCTTGCGCGCATGGGCGGTGATATCCACGAAGCCGCCGCAGCCTGCGGTCAGATAGGGCTTCTTGCCCAGCTTCGAGACGTTGACGTTGCCCTGTGCATCCACCTCGAGGAAGGACAGGAACGACACGTCGAAGCCGCCGCCCTGGAAGTAGATGAACTGCTGTGGCGAGGGCACGTAGCCCCAGGCATTCGAGGCGCAGCCAAAGGCGAAGCCGGTCAGCGGCATGCCCCCCACGGCGCCCTGCTCGATGGCCCAGGTCACCGCTTCCGGGTGGCCTTCCTCCAGCAGGATGCGCGGCACCATGGCCGAAATGCCGAAACCCAAGTTGGCCACCATGCCACCGCGCAGTTCCATGGCCGCGCGCCGGGCGATGACCTTTTCCACGCCCCGCTCGGCCCGCGAAAAGCTGTCCCAGGGCCGCATGACCTGGCCCGAGATCGCCGGGTCGTACAGAGTCTCGCAGGTCTGCTTCTGGTCTGGGTCCACCACGATCAGGTCCACCAGATGCCCCGGCACCCGCACGTCATGGGGGCGCAGCGATCCGGCAGCTGTCACCCGCGACACCTGCGCGATCACCAGGCCGCCATGGTTTCGCACGCAGATCGCCTGTTCTAGTCCACCCAGATAGGCGCCTTCGTGTTCATAGGTCAGGTTGCCCCGCTCATCCGCCGTCGTGGCGCGCAGGATGCAGACGTTCGGGACGATGTTGGGGAAATGCAGCCAGGTCTCGCCGCCGAATTCGACCCGCTGCACGATGGGCTCTGCCGCGGCGCGCGGGTTCATCGCGCAGCCTTCGCGCGCGGGATCTGCAAAGGTGTCCATTCCCACCTTGGTCAGAACGCCCGGCCGCCGCGCCGCTGCCTCGCGGTGCATGTCGTACAGGATGCCGGATGGCACGTTCCACGCCGCCACCCGGTCTTCCACGATCATCCGCCAGATGGCGGGCATCGGCAGGCTCGACGGACCCGACGGGTAGGATCCCGCCAGCACCCGCATCAGCAGCCCGTCCTGCGCCAGGTGGTCCATCCCCTTCACGCCATACATGTCGCCTGCCGCGATGGGGTGAAGCGTGGTGATGGCGCGCGGATGGCCGGTGGCGCGAAACCTGTCGCCGAGCGCCTTCAGCACCAGATCGG
>CAYYOE010000183.1:0-6490 GCA_964473055.1 uncultured Rhodobacterales bacterium
AGGCCCACGCCCGGGTCGCCGCCCAGATCGAGGCGATGCCGCGCGGGTCGATGGAACGGCGCATGCTGGAACGCCTGATCCTGGGCCTCAGCCATCCCGCCGAAGTGGATACCGACGGACGCATCGTCCTGCCGCAGAAACTGCGCGAAAAGATCGACCTCGGCGAAGAGGCGTTCTTCATCGCCTCGGGCGACACCTTCCAGATCTGGAAGCCCGAAACCTACGACACCGAGGAACTGGCCCGGACCGAGGCCTGGCTGGAACAATACCCCGACGATTTCGATCCGCTTGTCCTGCTGGAACAGGCCAGGGGTGGCTGACGCCGTGGCCGCCGCAGCCTCCAGGACCGACCCGCACCCACCTCATGTGCCTGTGCTGCTTGGGCCGCTCATGCAGGTTCTCGCCCGGACGCCGGGCGCCTTCGACGGTCCATGGATCGACGGCACGCTGGGGGCGGG
Source organism: uncultured Rhodobacterales bacterium (assembly GCA_964473055.1). GTDB lineage: Bacteria > Pseudomonadota > Alphaproteobacteria > Rhodobacterales > Rhodobacteraceae > UBA996. Next base: position 459 of record CAYYOE010000183.1, read on the forward strand.
CGGCTACACGCGCGCCCTACTGGATGCCGGGGTGCCAAGCGTCATCGCCATCGACCGCGACCCGCAGGCCATCGCGATGGCTGCAACGCTGCGGGCGCACTATGGCAACCGGCTGACCCTGGTGCAGGACGTGTTCGGCAACCTCGACCGGCACGCGCAGGGCGTGCGGGGCGTCGTTCTGGATATCGGCGTGTCCTCGATGCAGCTGGACGAGGCCGAGCGCGGGTTCTCCTTCCAGGGGCACGGCCCCTTGGACATGCGGATGAGCCAGGAAGGACCGACCGCCGCCGATATCGTGAACCACGCATCGGAATCGACACTGGCCGACATCCTGCACCACTACGGCGAGGAACGCGCAGCCCGCCGGATCGCGCGGGCCATCGTCACCGCGCGGGCGATTTCGGAAATCACCATCACGCGGCAACTGGCCAAGGTGATCGAGGGCTGCCTGCCCCGGCCGAAACCCGGCCAGACGCACCCCGCGACCCGCAGCTTCCAGGCCTTCCGCATCGCCGTGAACGACGAGCTGGGTGAACTGGTCCGGGGTCTCGGCGCCGCCGAACGGGCGCTGGCCCCGGACGGGATCCTTGCAGTCGTGACCTTCCATTCGCTCGAGGACCGGATCGTCAAGCGCTACCTTGCCGGGGCCGACGGCCGCACCCGTGCCAGCCGCCACGCCCCGGACCTGCCCGCCCCGGCCGCACGGTTCAACGATCTCGCCCGTGGCGGCATCGTCGCCGACGAGGCCGAAGTTACCACAAATCCGCGGGCCCGCTCGGCCCGGCTGCGGATGGCCCAGCGCACCGATGCGCCGGCGAACCCGCCGGGGCCCGCGGCCCTGGGCTGCCCTGAAGTAAGAGTCTGAGGCCAGGCATGCGCACCATCCTTTACCTCCTGTCCGCGTTGGCCGTCATCTCGCTCGCCTTCTGGGCCTATCAGGAAAACTACCGCACCCAGACAGCCCTGCGCGAAGCCCAGAGGATGCAGGACCAGATCGCCGCGGCCCGGGAACGGCTGTCGATCCTGCGCGCCGAATGGGCCTATCTGAACCGGCCCGACCGCCTGCGCGACCTGGCCGACCTGAACTTTGACCGTCTCGGGCTGCTGCCGATGCGCCCCGAAAGCTTCGGACGGGTCGATCAGGTCGCCTTTCCGCCGATGCCGCTCGCCGGGCCGATCCTCGATGCGATCGAGACATCGGGGCCCCTCGCCCGGCTGGAGGCGACGCAATGATCCGCCGTCCGCTGCGCCCGCTGGCCCGCATCCTGTCTGCCCGCGCGAAGGGCGAGAACCCCGACGCGATCGAACGCGAAAACCGTCGACTGCGGCACGAGGCCATGCGCGACCGCGCCCGCAGCATGGCCGAAGGGCGGCTGCTGGTCCTGGGGGTCTGCTTTCTCTGCGCCTTCGTCCTGATCGGCGCGCGCATGGGGACACTCGCGCAGTCGGTGGCGGAAGAACCGCGTGCCTCGGTTCCGGGCGCCGATATCCTTGCGCTGCGGGCCGACATCGTCGACCGGCGCGGTCGGGTACTGGCCACGAACCTGTCGACACACGCGCTCTATGCCCAGCCGCCCATGATGATCGACCCCGAACGCGCCGCTGCGGAACTGGTGCGCATCTTCCCCGACATGGACGAGGCGCGGCTGATCCGCGACTTCACCGGCGAACGCCGGTTCCTCTGGCTGCGCCGCACCCTGTCGCCGGAACAGATGCAGGCCGTGCATGACATCGGCGATCCGGGCCTGCTGTTCGGCCCTCGCGAGATGCGGCTCTATCCCAACGGGCCGATGGCAGCGCATGTGCTGGGGGGCGCGCAGTTCGGCCGCGAAGGCGTGCATTCGGCCGAGGTGATCGGAACCGCCGGGGTCGAACGCGCCTTCGACGCGGCCCTGCGCGATCCGGCAGGTGGGGGGCGGCCGCTGGCGCTGTCGCTCGACCTGACCGTTCAGGCCACGACCGAGAAGATCCTGGAAGCCGGAATGCGGATGATGGACGCGCGCGCCGCGTCCGCAGTCATCATGGACGTGCGCACGGGCGAGATTGTCGCGATGGCCTCGCTGCCCGACTTCGACCCCAACAGCCGCCCGGCCCCGCCCACCGAAGGCAACCCCGCCGACAGCCCGATCTTCAACCACGCGCTGCAGGGCGTCTACGAACTGGGGTCCACCTTCAAGGTCATCACCATCGCGCAGGCGCTGGAGCTTGGCCTGGTCAACCCCGACACGAAGATCGACACACGCGGCCCGATGACCTGGGGCCGCTTCCGCATCCGCGACTTCCGGAACTACGGCCCGGAACTGTCGGTCTCGGACGTGATCGTGAAGTCCTCGAACATCGGGACCGCGCGCATCGCCGGCATGATCGGGATCGAACGACAGCAGGACTTCCTGCGCCGCCTCGGCTTCCTCGATCCGACCCCGGTCGAGGTGACCGAGTCCCTGCGCGCGCGCCCGATCGTGCCGCAGCGCTGGTCGGAAATCTCGATGCTGACGATCAGCTACGGCCACGGCCTGTCGGCCAGCCCCGTTCATCTGGCCGCGGCCTACGCCAGCCTGGTGAACGGCGGCACCCGCGTGACACCCACCATCCTGCGCCGCGACCGGGTAGAACCGGGCGAACGCGTGATCTCGGAACGCACGTCGGCGCGCATCCGCACCATGCTGCGCGAAACCGTCACCCGCGGCACCGCCACCATGGCCGATGTGCCGGGCTATGCGGTGGGCGGCAAGACCGGCACAGCCGACAAGGTGCGCGCCACGGGCGGCTACTATCAGGACAAGGTGATGGCCACCTTCGCCGGCGTGTTCCCCGCGCATGATCCCCGCTATGTTTTCGTTGTCTCGCTGGACGAACCCGAGGAACGCTCGGGCGTGGAGCCGCGCCGCACCGCCGGCTGGACAGTCGCCCCGGTCGCGGGCGAACTGGTGCGGCAGGTGGCGCCCCTGTTGGGACTGCGACCTGCCATTGAACCGGGGTCCGCGGATCGGGTATCGCTCGCGCGCAACTGACCGGCCCGCGCGCGGCCCGTATGAACAGGGGGGCACCTTGGCCGAGGGACCATCGCGAACGCTGGCATCACTGGGCCTGACCGCGCAGGGTGGGGACGAGGCGCAGATCACGGGCCTTGCCGTGGACAGCCGCCATGTCCGTCCCGGCCATCTGTTCGCCGCCCTACCCGGCAGCGCCATGCACGGGGCCGAGTTCATCCCCTACGCCATCCGGATGGACGCAGGCGCGATCCTGACCGATCGCGCGGGTGCCGCCCTCGCCGCAGACGTGCTGGCCGCGTCGGGCGTGCCGCTGGTGGTGGTCGAGGACGTGCGCCAGGCGCTGGCCTGGGCGGCGGCACTGTGGTTCGGCGACCAGCCCGAAACGGTCGCGGCAGTCACCGGCACGAACGGCAAGACCTCGGTCGCCACCTTCACCCGGCAGATCTGGCAGGCACTCGGCCATCAGGCCGCCAACATCGGGACAACCGGGGTAGGCGGCGATTTCGACGCACCATCTCCGCATACGACGCCGGAACCGGTGACGCTGCACCGTCTGCTGGCCAACATGGCGGAAGCCGGCATCACCCATGCCGCGATGGAGGCGTCCAGCCACGGGCTCGACCAGCGGCGGCTGGACGGCGTACGGCTGGCGGCGGCAGCCTTCACCAACCTCACACAAGATCACCTCGACTATCACGGCGACATGGACAGCTATTTCACCGCCAAGGCGGGGCTCTTCGATCGCATCCTGCCCGAGGACGGCGTGGCCGTGGTGAACATCGACGATCCGCGCGGCTGGGACGTGGTGCGGCTGTCCGAGGCGCGCGGGTGCGACGTGCTGACCGTGGGGCGCGCACCCGACGCAGTGATGCGTCTGCTGGGCCAGCGGTTTGATGCGACCGGCCAGGACATGCGGTTTTCCTTCGCCGGGCGCACGCATCTGGTGCGCCTGCCGCTGATCGGCGGCTTCCAGGCTGCCAACGCGCTGGTCGCGGCGGGGCTTGCCATCGCCTGCGGTGACGGGGCGGACGCGGTGGCGAACGCCCTGCCCCGGCTGTCCACCGTGCGCGGCCGGATGGAACTGGCGGCGCAACGGGAAAACGGCGCGACGGTCTTCGTGGACTACGCCCATACCCCCGACGCCATCGCCACCGCGCTGACGGCGCTGCGCCCGCATGTGATGGGCCGGATCATCGCCGTCATCGGCGCGGGCGGCGACCGCGACCGGGGCAAGCGTCCCCTGATGGGCCAGGCCGCCGCGGCCCACGCCGATGTGGTGATCGTCACCGACGACAACCCGAGGTCCGAGGACCCCGCCGCCATCCGCGCCGCCGTGCTGCAGGGCTGCCCCGAGGCGACCGAGGTCGGCGACCGGGCCGAGGCAATCCTGCGCGGCGTCGATGCGCTGGAACCGGGCGACGCGCTTCTGGTGATGGGCAAGGGGCACGAGACCGGCCAGACCGTAGGCGCAACCGTCTATCCCTTCGACGATGCCGAACAGGCCAGCGTGGCGGTGGCCGCGCTGGACGGCCTGCGGCCATGACCGCGCCGCTCTGGACCTCTGACGATGCCACCGCCGCCACGGGCGGCCAGGCCACCCGCGACTGGGTGGCCACTGGCGTGTCGATCGACACAAGGACGCTTGCCCCCGGCGATCTGTTCGTGGCGCTGAAGGACGCGCGCGACGGCCATGACTTCGTTGCGCAGGCGCTGGCGGCGGGCGCTGCGGCGGCGCTGGTGTCCCGCGTGCCCGATGGCGTGGTGCCCGATGCCCCCCTGCTGGTGGTGCCCGATGTCCTGCCCGCGCTTGCGGCGCTGGGTGCCGCCGCCCGCGCCCGGACGGCAGCGCGCGTCATCGGCATCACCGGATCGGTCGGCAAGACCTCGACCAAGGAGATGCTCCGCGCGATCCTCGCCGGCCAGGGCCGCGTCCATGCGGCCGAGAAAAGCTACAACAACCACTGGGGCGTGCCGCTGACGCTGGCGCGGATGCCCGCCGACACCGACTTTGCGGTGATCGAGATCGGGATGAACGCGCCGGGCGAGATCGCGCCGCTGTCCCGCCTCGCGCGGTTGGACGTGGCCATCGTCACCACCGTCACCCCCGCCCACCTCGCGGCCTTCGACAGTATCGAGGGGATCGCGCATGAAAAGGCGTCGATCCTCGATGGCCTCGTGTCCGGCGGCGCGGCCGTCCTCAATGCCGACATCGCCACCGCCGCAATCCTGACGGACAAGGCCAACGCCGTCGGCGCCCACATCCTGCGCTTCGGCACGGCGACGGGCTGCGACTGGCGCAGCCGCGACGTCCAGGTGACCGAGGACGCGACAGTCGCCCGCGCCGACACGCCGCTTGGGCCGCTCCTGTTCCGCCTGAGGGTGCCGGGCCGCCACTTCGTCCCGAACGCGCTGGCCGCCCTCGCCGCCGCCGCGGCGGCAGGCGCCGACCCGGTCGAGGGCGCACTGGCGCTGGCCCGCTGGACCCCGCTCGATGGCCGCGGCACGCGGCTGCGGGTCCGCCTCGATGTGGTGGATGACGCGCTGGCCTTCGACCTGATCGACGACGCCTTCAACGCCAACCCCGCGTCGATGGCGGCCGCGCTCGACGTGCTGGCCGCCGCACGCCCGCAGGACGGCGTCGGCCGCATCGGCCCCGGCCGACGCATCGCGATCCTGGGCGACATGCTGGAACTGGGCCCGACCGAGGCCGAACTCCACGCCAACCTCGCCCGCCACCCGGCCATGGGCGGCATCGCCCGGGTGCATTGCGTGGGCCCGCGCATGGCCGCCCTCTGGCACGCCCTGCCCGAGGACCGTCGCGGCGAACTGGCCGAGAGGGCCGAGAACCTGGCCGCCCGCGCCCGTCACCTCGTCGACGCGGGCGACGTGGTGCTGGTCAAGGGGTCCAAGTCCAGCCGGGTCAGCCTGGTGGTTGACGCGCTCAAGAAACTCGCCCATCCCGACGCGATTGCCGAGGCGGAGACCTGACCCGATGCTCTACTGGTTGTTCGAGATCACGGGCGGGACCGGCGCGTTCAA
>CAYYOE010000184.1:0-2413 GCA_964473055.1 uncultured Rhodobacterales bacterium
TACCTCAACCTTGCGCTGGTTGTGGCCTTTCCGGTCGCCTGGTTCGCACCCCTGATCGAAACGGGCCTCTTGCCCGCCTTCCGCATGCCCGCATGGCTGGGCGGCAGCACGCTGTTCGCGCCCGATACGATCACCGTCATCTCGGGCCTGCAGAAGTTGTGGCAGGCGGATGTGTTCCTGGCCCTTGCCGTGACGTTCTTCGCCCTCGTGGCGCCGATGCTGAAATGCCTCGGCCTGGCACTGATCCACTTCGGGCTGCTGTCCGCCACGGCGCAGCCCGCCATCGCCGTGCTGGCCAAGCTCGCCATGGCCGACATCTTCATCCTGGCGCTCTACATCGTTATCGCCAAGGGGATCGGCGTGGGCCAGATCACCGTGCTGTGGGGGTTGTATCTGTTCACGGCCGCGGTCATCGCCTCGCTGGCGGTGTCGCTGCTCGGCAAGCGCGGCTGACCGCGCGCGCCACCCGGCGCCACTGTCATCCCCGCGCAAGCGGGGATCTCGCCCCCCCCGGCGCAACGCCCGCCCCGGCAACCCCTTGTCAGGATCGGTTAATCAAAGGTGAGCGTGCACACCCCTTGTTGTTTGCAATCAACGGCTTGACCATTTGTGCACATGTGCACAAACCGGGGTCTCAGGGCTGCTGCACGCTTTCCAGCCAGGCCACCAGCGATAGAATGCCCAGGTCCGCCCGCACCGGCTCGCCCCCCGGCCCGTCCACGACACCGTCTTCGCCGGTCATCAAGGGCCCGAAGGCCGGCATCGCCGTGCCATGCCCCGGCACGGGCGCGCGTCCCTCAACCACCTCGACGACCCGCACCAGCGGGAATTCCCCTGCGGCGACAGCCATACCGGTCAGGTCCGGCACGGCGATCCCCATGGTGACGGCCAGCCGCCCACCCCCGGTCGCATCCACCCCGTGACAGGACGCGCAATGATCGGCGAACAACCCCGCCCCGACCTCGGGCGATGGATCACCCGCCAACGCAGGGGCGGCGGACAACAACAGGACGCAGGCGATCAGTCGAACCATGGCGGCACCTCCGCCTCCACCATGGGCGCACCGCGTCCCCCCGGCCTTGATGCCGATCAACCCCGACCGTCCGTTCCCCGGGCATCAACCCGGAACGATCCGCCCGGCCTCCAGCCGCACCGTGCGGTCCATCCGCGCGGCCAGCCCCGGATTGTGCGTCGCGATCACTGCCGACAGCCCGGTTTCCCGCACCACCTCCATCAACGCATCGAACACCCGGTCCGACGTGGCCGGGTCCAGGTTCCCCGTGGGTTCATCGGCAAGCAACAGCTTCGGCCCGTTCGCCAGCGCCCGGCAGAACGCCACCCGCTGCGCCTCGCCCCCCGACAGGGCGGCAGGCCGGTGATCGGCGCGCGCCTCCAGCCCCACGCGCGCCAGCAGCCCCCGCGCCCGGTCCCGCGCCACGCCCTCGGCCTCGCCATGCGCCAGCATCGGCAGCATCACGTTTTCGACCGCGCTGAACTCGGGCAGCAGGTGATGGAACTGGTAGACGAACCCCACCTCGGCCCGCCGCGCCGCCGTCCGGTCGCGGTCGGACGCCCGCGCCATGTCGCGCCCCATAAGCCGCATTTCGCCGGTATCGGCGGTGTCTAGAAGACCCGCGATATGCAGAAGCGTGGACTTGCCCGCGCCCGAGGGCGCCACCAGCGCCACAACTTCGCCCGCCGCCACCTCCAGCGACGCCTCCTCCAGCACCCGCACCTCCGATGGCTTGCCCCGGTTGTAGGTCTTGCCCACGCCCGCCAGCCGCAGCACCGGCTCACTCATGGCGCAGCGCCTCGACCGGGTCCATCCGCGCCGCCCGCCGCGCCGTCGGGATCGTCACAAGGAACGACAGGCCAAGCGACAGTGCCACCGCGGCCGCCACATCGCCCCAGACCAGCTTGGCAGGCAACGCATAGATGCCGCGGATCGACGGGTCCCAGACCCCGCCACCCGACAGGACATTTACGGCGGAAAAGATCGTGTCGATCTGCCAGACGAACAGCACCCCAAGCACGACGCCAGCGACCGTGCCCGCGACCCCGATCGCCGCCCCGCACAGGAAGAACACCCGCAACACCGCGCCTTCCGTCAGGCCCATGGTGCGCAGGATGCCGATATCCCGGCCCTTGTTCTTCACCAGCATGATCAGGCCCGACACGATGTTCATGGCCGCCACCAGCACCAGGACCGACAGGATCACGAACATCACGTTATCCTCGATATCCAGCGCCCGCAGGAACGCCCCCGCGCTGTCCTTCCAGGTCCAGATCAGGGCACGGTCGCCCATCGCGGCAAGAAGCGGCATCGCCCAGTCCTCGATCCGGTCGGGGTCGGACACCATCACCTCGAATTCGTCCACCACCCCGTCGCGGTCAAAGAACAGCTGCGCCTCGG
>CAYYOE010000184.1:2513-6385 GCA_964473055.1 uncultured Rhodobacterales bacterium
CGGGTGACGCCCGGCACCGCCGCCAGCCGCGCAGCCGTCGCCTGATAGTCGGGGATCGTGCGCACCCAGCGCCCGGCATCGTCCTGCCGCTCGACGGCATAGACGGTGACATGGGCATTCGCGCCCAGGATCGTGTCGACGAATTCCGCCCGGAACCCCGCGCGCACCGACATCGTGGCGATCAGCGCAAAGACCGCCAGCGCAATGCCCAGAAAGCTGATCCAGGTCATCACGCTGACGCCGCCCTCGGCGCGCCGCGCGCGCAGGTAGCGCCAGGCGATCATCCGTTCATGGGCGGCAAAGGGGGCGGGCATCAATCCGGCATCCGGTTGGGAAGGCAGGGCGCGGGGACAGTGCGGGCCACCCCGGTCGAGGTCAAGGGCGGCCGTCCGCGCGCGGATCAGGCCCGGCGCGCCGCCCAGACCAGCCCGCGCCGCAGCATCTCGGCGGGTGGACCGTTGGCGATCACCGCCGCCTTGTGGCCAAGCGCGTTGTAGTAGACCCGGCCCTGCCCATAGCCCTTTACATAGGCCACCGGCATCGCCACGGGCCCGTTCACCGCATGGGGACCGTCCGCCACCGGGAAATCCGTCACGGCCAGCACCCGAACGGCAGGATCGACATGCAGGTAGTACTGCTCGGTCTCCACCTCGAAGTCGCCGATCCCGGCCACCAGCGGATCGTCCGACACCATCCGCACGCCATACCGCACCCCGTCGTTGCCGGGATGGGCGACCCACTGGCTGCCAGTCAGGAACTGCCAGTCCACGTTGTCGCGGAAGGCGTCGCACATGCCCCCGTGGCACCCCCCGATCCCGGTGCCCGCGGCGACGGCAGCGCAGACGTTCAGCGCCTGGTCCTTGCCGATCGCGGACATGGTCCAGACCGGCACGATCAGGTCGAGCGCCGCCACCCGGGCCGGGTCGTCGAAACAGGCAAGGCTGTCCGTGACCTCGGTTTCCATGCCCGCCGACGCCAGCCACCCCGCGACAAGCGCCGCGACCTTGTCCGGCTCGTGCCCGTCCCAGCCGCCCCAGCTGATCAATGCCTTGGTCATTGCCGCCCCGCTTTCCCCGAGATGCCTGCCTGCCATGGGGGCATGGCGCCTTCAAGGGCCATGCGGGCCACGGGCTTGATGCACATCAAATCCCTGCGCCACGGGCGCGCCTAGACTTGCCGGGGTGCGGGGTTTCTCGGTTGGGTGTTACAATGGAATTCGGTCTCTTCTTTTTCGCCAACGACACGACTGCGGCCGGACAGGTCGGCAAGTACGACCTGATCTTCGAGGCCGCCCAGTGGGCCGACCGCAACGGCATGGCGCGGCTGTGGATCCCGGAGCGGCATTTCCACAGCTTCGGCGGTCTGTCGCCAAACCCGTCGGTGCTGGCGGCCGCCCTGGCCCAGGCCACGCGACGCATCCAGATCTGTGCCGGAAGCGTGGTCCTTCCGTTGCACGACCCGATCCGCGTGGCCGAGGAATGGTCGATCGTGGACAATGTCTCGGGCGGGCGCATCGGGCTCGGCGTGGCGAGCGGCTGGGTTCCGAACGACTTCGTCATCAGCGGGCGGCAATCGGATTTCGAGAACCGCAAGCAGGTCTTCCGCGATGCGACCGAAACCCTGCGACGCCTCTGGCGGGGCGAGCCGCATCAGCTGCCGAACCCGTTGGGCGAGATGGTTGATATCCGCATCAACCCCCGCCCGGTGCAGCCAGAGCTGCCGATCTGGATCACGGCCGCCGCGAACCCCGAGACCTTTGCCGAAGCCGGCACGATGGGCGCGAATGTCCTGACCCATCTTCTGGGCCAGACCGTTGACGAACTTGCCGACAAGATCGCACTCTATCGCAGGAATCGCGAAGCCGGGGGGCACCCGGGGCGCGGCACCGTCAGCCTGATGCTGCACACGCTGGTCGGGGACGACGACGACGAGGTGCATGCGCTCGCCCGGGACCCGATGATGTCCTATCTCGGCGCGTCGCTGGACCTGGCGGCCAAGCACCTGGCCTCGGTGCCATTCCTGAAGGACCCGAGCCGGATCGAGGTGGACAAACTGACGCCGGACCTGGCCGCGGCGACGCTCGAAGCCTCCTACGAGAAGTATTTCCACATGGGCAGCCTGCTCGGCTCCTACGAGAAGTGCCTGGCGACGATTGACGATCTGGTTCGCAAGGATATCGACGAGGTGGCCTGTCTCGTCGATTTCGGTCTGGAGCCAGGTGTGGTGCTGAAGGGCCTCGAGAACCTGAACGTTCTGCGCAAGCTCGCCAATCCCGAGCCGTTGCGGGCTGCCTGACAGGACGTTTCCGGGCCTACGTCCGCGCCCCGGCAACCCCCGATGCGCGCCGGTCGCATCCCCGCCCGCGGGAAAACCCCCACACCTGACCCGATGCTCCGCTTCGACGTGGTCCAAGTATCCTCGGGGGGAGGGCCGAAGGCCCGTGGGGGGCAGACAGCCCCCCGCCTCGCCCGACCTCAGCGCCCCGCGTAGATCGTCGCGATCCGGTCCACCGCCGCCTCGGGGCTGACCTCCTCGCTCTCGCCTGTCCGGCGCGAGGTCAGTTCCACCACGCCCTTGTCCAGCCCGCGGGGGCCGACGGTGATGCGCCAGGGCAGGCCGATCAGGTCCATGGTGGCGAACTTCGCCCCGGCCCGTTCTTCCCGGTCGTCGTAGAGCGGTTCCAGCCCCCTGCCGAGCAGCGCCTTTTCCAGAACTGCGCAGGCAGCGTCTGCAGCCGCGTCGCCCTGCTTCAGGTTCACGATTCCCACCGGGAACGGGGTCACGCCTTCGGGCCAGATGATGCCCTTGTCGTCATGGCTCGCCTCGATGATCGCGCCCAGAAGCCGCGAAACGCCGATTCCGTGCGATCCCATCTCGACCGGCACGCGGACGCCATCGGCAGTCACCACCGTGGCGCCCAACGCCTCGGAATACTTGGTGCCGAAGTAGAAGATCTGCCCGACCTCGATCCCCCGCCCGACCTTGCGGTGCGCCTCGGGCACGCCGTCGAACACGGCCTGGTCGTGCGTCTCGTCCGTGCGCGCGTAAAGCGTCGTGAACTCCCGGCACACGGCGGCCACCTGTGCGCGGTCATCATAGTCGATGTCGCGCGCCCCGAGTTTCAGGGCAGTCACCCGGTCGTCGTAGAACACCTCGGACTCGCCCGTCTGCGCCAGCACCAGGAACTCGTGCGTGTTGTCGCCTCCGATGGGGCCACTGGCCGCGCGCATCGGGATGGCGGTCAGGCCCATGCGTTCGTAGGTCCGCAGGTAGCTGACCATGTGGCGGTTGTAGGCATGCAGCGCCGCGTCGCGGTCGACGTCGAAGTTGTAGCCGTCCTTCATCAGGAACTCGCGCCCCCGCATCACGCCGAAGCGCGGCCGCATCTCGTCGCGGAACTTCCACTGGATGTGATACAGGGTCAGCGGCAGGTCCTTGTAGCTGGTGACATGCGACCGGAAGACGTCGGTGATCATCTCCTCGTTCGTGGGGCCGTACAGCATGTCGCGATCATGCCGGTCGCGGAGGCGCAGCATCTCGGGGCCGTAGGCATCATACCGGCCCGACTCTCGCCACAGATCGGCGGGCTGCAGCGTCGGCATCAGCATGGGGATGTGGCCCGCGCGCACCTGTTCCTGGTGCACGATCTCCTCGATCCGGCGCAGGACGCGATAGCCCAGCGGCAGCCAGGAATAGATGCCCGCCGCCTGCTGCTTGATCATCCCCGCCCGCAGCATCAGCCGGTGGCTGACAATCTGCGCCTCGGCGGGGTTTTCCTTGAGCACGGGCAGGAAGTAGCGGGACAGGCGCATGGGGATCCTCGGGGACAGCGGTCAGCGGTTCCTAGCGGGAAGGCCGGGGCCGGGCAAGGC
>CAYYOE010000185.1:0-6347 GCA_964473055.1 uncultured Rhodobacterales bacterium
TGCCCGACCCGTTCGGCCCGATCAGGCCCATCACCTGATGCTCGGCCACGTCGAAGTCGACGCTGTCCACCGCGGTCAGCCCGCCAAAGCGCTTGGTGGCACCCCGCAGGGACAGGACGACCGGCCCGATTGTCGTGGCCGCGCTCATGCGTAGCCCTCGCGCCGCGCCAGCCGCGCGCGGCCCGCGTCGATCAGGCCGACGATGCCGCGGGGGATGAAGTAGACGATGACCAGGAACGCCACGCCCAGAAGCAGCGTCGTCTGGTTGGGGGCGGACCGGCTGATCGTCTCCCACAGCAGCACGAACGGGATGACCCCGAGGAACGGCCCCCACAGCCGCCCGGCCCCGCCCAGCAGCGCCATGATCACCACCTGGAACGACAGCAGCGGCGTGAAGGCGATGGCGGGCTCGATATAGACGTAGCGCGGGGCAAGGATCGCGCCCGTGACGGCGGCAAAGGCGCCCGACACGACGAACAGCGCGACCTTGGCGCGCGCGGTGTGGATGCCGGCATGGGCGGCCACCGTCTCGTCATCGCCGATGATGCGCAGCGCAAAGCCCAGCCGCGACCGCCCTATGGCCCAGCCGAGCAGGAACACCAGCGCCGCAAGGCCCAGCAATTGCCAGTAGATGTCGGCCTCGTCGATGTCGGTCAGGACGAAGAACCCCTTCTGCCCCGACCTGTTCTGCACCCAGGTGATGACCTGCCGCACGAGTTCCGCGAGGCCGAGCGTGAAGATCACGAAATAGACCCCCGACAGGCGCAGCGTCGCCAGCCCCACCACCGCCGCCAGCACGCCGCCCGCCAACGCGGCAAGGACCAGCAGCACCGGATAGGGCAGATGGTCGATCCCCAGCGCGGTGACATAGCTGCCCACCCCGAAGAAGGCCGCCGTGGCGAGGCTGATGTAGTGCGTGGGGCCGGAGAACAGCGCCCACGAGGTCGCCAGCACCGTGAACATGGCGATCGAGATGCCGATGCCCAGCCAGTAGCCCGACCCGCTGAAGGGCAGCAGGGCCGCCACGGCAAAGGCCACCGCGGCCAGCGCCAGCCCGGACCAGTCGCGCGAGGTCAGGGTCATGTGGTCCTCCGCCCGAACAGGCCCTGCGGGCGGAACAGCAGGATCAGGACGAACAGCAGGTACGCCGCCGCTAGCGTCAGGCCAGGGTCGACCAGCCGGGCCACCATCGTTTCCACCACGCCCAGCAGCAGCGCCGCCACGATGGTGCCGCGCACGTCGCCCACGCCGCCCATGATGACGATGATCAGCGCCTTCAGCGTGAAGACCACGCCGGTGGACGCATCAAGCGTCAGGTAGGTCGAGATCAGCGCCCCCCCGCAGGCCGTGACGGCCCCGCCCAGTGCGAAGGCCAGCGCGGCGGTGGCGCGCGTGTCGATGCCCACGAGCCGCGCGGATGCTGGCGCCACCGCGATGGCGCGGAATGACAGGCCGGTGCGGGTATAGCTCAGCCACAGCCACAACAGGCCGCAGATCACCACCGCGCCAAGGAAGCTCGCCACCCGGTTCAGCGCGAAGGTGTCGCCCGCGATCGTCACGGGCCGCGCGAGGTAGGAATAGTTGAAAAAGTCCCCGCCGAAGGCCCAGAGCATCAGGCCCACCATGACGAAGGACAGCCCGAAGGTGGCGAGGATCGAATCGACCTCCAGCTGACCGCGGGATTTGGCGCGCGACACCAGCGGCACCAGCATCACCCGGTAGATCAGCCAGTTCGCGGCAAAGGCCAGCGGCGCCAGGACAAAGATCGTGACAAAGGGGCTGACCTGCCCGCCGGTCCACGCCCAGAACGCGACAAACCCGCCCACGACCAGGATCTCGCCGTTGGCGAGGTTCATGATCCGCGCCACGCCGTATTGCAGGTTCAGCCCCATGGCGATCAGCGCGTAGGTGCCGCCCAGCAGAAGGCCCGAAATCAGGATGTCCATGCCCGCTTTCCGCTTGGGGGCGGCCCCGGAATGCAGGGCCGCCCGGTTGTCATGGGGTCAGGGGGCGGGCGTTATTCCCAGCCGTCCTTGATGATGACCGGCACCGCACCGTCGCGCCCGCGCGAGGCCACGCCCTTGAACTGGCCGTCCTGCCACTGGCCGACGGTCCAGAAGGCGTCGTTGTTGTTGTGCGCGCCAAAGGTGATCGGGCCCAGCACCGAGTCGAAGGTCGAGGTGCGGATGTGTTCCGTCACCGCAGCGCGGTCCAGACCCACCGCCTCGATCGACTGCTGCAGGATTTCCAGCGAGGCATAGGTGGTTGCCGACGCCCAGTAGTCCGGCAACTGCCCCGTCAGTTCCTGATGCGCCTGCGCGTAAGCCTGGAACCGCGGATCGTCCACGTTCACGCCGCCCGGCCCCAGGATCCCGTTCGCCGCCGCACCGAAACGCGCGCCGAAGGACGGGAAGGGGGTGGCCACCGCGGTATAGAAGGCGTCGACGTCGAGGTTCTCGATGATGGCCTGTTCGGTCAGCGCGAAGGTGTCCGGCGGATAGGACCAGGCGACGAAGGCATCGGGGTTGGCGGCCTTGGCGGCCTTCATCACCGGCGACAGGTCCTGTGTGCCGAGCGGATAGGAGGTTTCATAGACGATCTCGAACCCCGCATCGCGCAGGCCCGGCCCGCCAACGGCCGCCAGTTCGATCCCGAAGGCATCGGCCACGTTGACCATCGCCACCCGGTTGCCCAGCTGCCCTGCATCGCGCATGTCGGTCAGGATCTTCACCAGGTCCTGCACGAAGGCGGTGGTGGTGCCCAACGTGAAGAACATGTCCCCGAACTGCGCCGACAGCTCGGGCTGCTGGTCGGTGATGGCCGACACCGCGATCAGCGGATAGCCGTAGCGCGCGAAGATCGGCGCGGCGGCCACGACAAAGCCCGTGCCATAGGGCGAGATGATGAAATCAACCTCATCCTGGGTCGCCAGGCGCTGCACGGCGCGGATCGTCTCGCCGGGGTTGGTCTGGTCGTCGTACTCGATCAGCTCGATCGGCATCATCGTGCCGCCGACGTTGAGCCCGCCCGCGGCGTTCACCTGGGAAACCCACAGCTGGATCGTGGGCCACTGGGTGACGGCCGCGCCGCCCGCAAGGCCCCCGGTCTTGGGCCCCACGGCGCCGATCTTCACCGTCTCGGCGGTCGCCGCCGTAGCGCCCATGGCCGCGAGCGCGGCAAAGGCGGTGGCGAGTTTCAGTCCGGTCCTGCGTTTCATGGTGTCGCTCCTCCTGTTGTTTCTTGTCGGGTGGAATGCCGTCACAGGGACGGCACCCGACCCGGGTCGTGCCGCGCGATCCAGCGCAATTCGGTGAAGGCCTCGATGCTTGCCATGCCGCCGATCCGGCCCCAGCCGCTGGACTTTAGCCCGCCGAAGGGCAGGGCCGGGTCGTCATAGACGGTCGGGCCGTTGATGTGGCAGATGCCGCTTTCGATCCGGTCGGCGACGGCCAGCGCGCGCGCCTCGTCCCGTCCGAACACAGCAGCCGCCAACCCGTAATCGGTGTCGTTGGCGACGCTGACGGCTTCGTCGATATCCGTCACCCGGATGACCGAGGCGACGGGGCCGAAGCTTTCCTCGTGATAGAGGCGCATCGCGGGCGAGACATGGTCGACCACGGCCGGTTGCATCACCGCGCCGTCGACCGAGCCCCCGGCCAGCAGGACCGCGCCGCGCGCCAGCGCATCGTCGATCAGCCCACGTACGCGCGCGGCCGCATCCGCGCTGATCAGCGTGCCCAGCCGCGCGCCGTCGGTACCGGGCTTGCCCGCGCGCAGGTCTGCGGCAATCGCGGTCAGGCGGGCGACGAAGGCATCGGCCACGGCATCGAGCACGATCACCCGTTCGGTGGACATGCAGATCTGGCCCTGATTGAAGAACGCCCCGAAGGCTGCTGCCTGCGCTGCCGCGTCAATGTCGGCGTCGTCCAGCACGATCAGGGGTGCCTTGCCCGACAACTCCAGCACCGAGGGCTTGAGGTGCCTTGCGCAGGCCGCCGCGATGCGGCTGCCCACGCGAGTCGATCCGGTGAAGTTCACCCGCCGCACCGCCGGATGGCCGATCAGCGCCTCGACCACCGCCTCGGCCTCGTGCGGGGCATGGGTGACAAGGCCCAGCGCGCCGCGCGGCACGCCCGCGTCGTGCAGCACCTCGGCCACCAGGCCATGGGTGCGCGGGCACAGTTCCGACGCCTTCAGGATCGCGGTGTTGCCACAGGCCAGAGGCGCGGCCACGGCCCGGGCCGCCAGTGTCACCGCCGCGTTCCAGGGGGCGATGCCCAGGACAACTCCCGCCGGGCGACGCCGCAGGACGGATCGCACCGCCCCCCCGTCGTGGGTCCGGTCGGCCATGGCCCCGGGAAGGGTCGCGGCCTGCCGCAGGATCGCTGCGGCGAGGTGAACGTTGAAGGCGGTCCAGTCGTGTGCGGCGCCGACCTCTTCGGCGGCCAGGGCGGCGAGGTCGGGGGTCCGGGATTCGATCAGGGCGGCGGCGCTGGTCAGGATGTCGGACCGCTGTCCGGGCGCTGTCGCGGACCAGGCGCCGAACGCCGCGGCGGCGGCATTTGCCGCCTCACCCGCGCGCAGCACGGCATCCGTTGCCGACAGGCCCGACGGGCTCGCGTCCATGTTTCCCCCCGATTGAGCTCCGCGAACCTCTCCGTGCCCGCTTGGTGCGCGACAATTCGCCCTTGGCGCTGCAATGAAAATACCAATAATCGGCATAATGATACCGATATCCGGTTTTCACGATGCCGCTGCCTGCGATCCACCCCCCCCAACCGACATTGCCGCCAGGGGCGCGACCCGGCCTCGACCTGGTGGGCTACCCCCATGCCTTTGCCGAACCGATCCGTCCCGGGCTGCAGGATCGGACCCTCGGCGGTCTGGTGCGGCTGCCAGGCCGCACTTGGCAGGTGCTCTGGCTGATCGGCGGGCAGGCCGAGGTGCTGGAGCCACAGGAGACGCGCGCCGAGGGCACGGCGGCGACCCGCGCCATCGCAGCGCCCGCGCTGGTCTGGTGGCCGGGCGCGCCGGGCCTGCGGTTCCGCCTGCGCGCGGGCAGCGCCGGGAGCCATCTGGTGGTGGATGACACCGCCATGGCCGGGGCCATCGGTGTCCGCCCCGAGGCCGAGGACCTGCGACTGATGGTGCAGCGCCCCGCGATCCTGCCCTTGGCCGATGCCCCCGGCGCCCGCGCAACCGCCGCGGCCGCCATGGACCTGATCCTGGCCGAGACCACCGCACCCGCGCGTGGCGCCGATCTGGTGATCGAGGCCCAGGTCCGGGTGCTGCTGGTTCTGATGTGGCGCCACGCGGCGCTGCCGCCCGGTGCCGCTCCGGCCAGCGCGACGCGGCTGTTGCAGGCGTTCCGCCAGTCGGTCGAGGCACATTTCCGCGACCGCTGGACGGTGGCCGACCACGCGCGCGCCCTGGGGCTGACGCCCGACCGTCTGCACGACCTTTGTAGCCGCGTGCTGGGCAAGCCGCCGCAGCGGCTGATCCACGAACGCCTGGCGCACGAGGCGCGGCTGATGCTGGCGCGGTCCTCGGCCACGCTCGACCAGATCGCGGGCGCGCTGGGGTTTCCCAACACGGGGCACTTCAACCGTTTCTTCCGCCGGGCCGAGGGCCTCCCGCCAGGGGCCTGGCGCCGGGCGCAGACCGGGGCAGGGGCCGGGGCAGGGGCCGGGATTGGGGCAGGGATGGGGGCCGGCGATCCCTCGGCGTCCGCCCCATCGGCCAGCTACGCCGACTGGCCCTGACCGGCTTGAACCCGGCGCCCCGATGGTCGAGACAGAGGGGGACTGCCCCGACCTGGGCGCATCCCACCGAAAGGCCCGCCATGACCGACCTGCACCCGCCCTTCCGCGCCGACCACGTCGGCAGCCTGTTGCGACCGCGCCGCATCGCCGATGCCCGCCGCGCGCGCGCCGACAACCGGATCACGGCCGAGGAGCTGACGGCCGTCGAGGACCGCGAGATCCCGGCCATCGTGCGCATGCAGGAAGACGTGGGCCTGAAGGTCGTGACCGACGGCGAGGCGCGACGCGCCTACTGGCATTACGATTTCATGGACGCGCTGACCGGCCTCGACATCGAGGAAAAGGCGGGCGGCATCGGCTTTTCCGCCACCACGGCCATTCCGGTGTCGCCGGTGCTGAACGACCGGGTAGATTTCCCGGACGACCACCCGCACCTCGACCATTTCCGGTTCCTGTCGCGGCAATCGAACGTGGTGCCCAAGATCTCGATCCCCGGGCCGTCGTGCTGTCATTTCCGCGTCCTGCCCGAGGACGTGCGCGTGCCGGAATACCGCGCGGACCCGCAGGTGCTGTTCGACGACCTGG
>CAYYOE010000186.1:0-2327 GCA_964473055.1 uncultured Rhodobacterales bacterium
GCGCGCGGAAATCCTCGACCTTCTCGGCGGTGCGGGGCATCACCTCGATCGAGTATCCCGCCAGCAAGTCGGCCAGCGCCGCATCGCCTGTCCGCGTCTCGGGCCGCTCGCGGCGGCGGAAGTTGAGTAGCGCCATGATATTCTCCCAGAACGCCACGGTCGGATGTCAGGCCCGGCCGTGATTGTCGATGAGGTGCCGTAACCGGGCCGCGTCGTATTCCGTTTCAATGCGCTGGGCGACCAGGGCCGCGGCTTCGGGATCCTCGCCCGCGACCGTTTCCGGATCGGCCTTGCGCCAGTCCGCCAGATAGGCATCGGTGCCGGTCGCGCCCGCCTTCATCGCGGCGCGGTCGATGGCCTGTTCGAAGCGTTCGCTCAGCGCAACCTTCACGGCGCGCCGGCCCCGGCCCACCAGGACCTGCGCCGGGATGTCGCGCCAATAGACCACCGTCACCTCTGCCATGTCCGTCGTTTCGCATCCACGCCTTGATCCCTCGTGCCGCCCGTCTATCCGCGCATTCGTTCGTTGCGTTGGCCGGAAACGACCCGAGACCGGCCGCGCGCGACGTGGCGGTATTGTATACATCGATTCCCGGTCATTGTATACAGCCAGCCCGGCCGGTTCCCATGTCGCGCCAGGCATGGGCCAGAGCGGCGGCCCACATCGGAACTTGGCGCTGGACAGCCGGGCTTGCGGACGCCTAATCGTCAGGGCGTGAGTATTCGAGTGTTGCCGGAAGTCGCATTGTCAGGGGCGGCGTAAGCGGAGAACGCCATCGGGGTTGGATCTGAGCGTCGAATGGCCATTTCACTTGCACTGCACAAGCTGGCGTACATGGCCCTGCCCAAGGCGGCGTGCTCGTCGGTCAAGGAGGCGCTCGCACGGCTGGACCCGACGGTCACCATCCCCCGCGAGGATCGGATCGACGCGCAGACCTGGCACCTGATCTACCCGACCCGACGGTTCCGGTCGCACCGTTGGGACGCGCTGTCCGATCACTGGCGGTTCTGCGTGGTGCGCGATCCCGCCCGTCGCCTGATGTCGGTCTACACGAACCGCGTTCAGCAATTCTGCGACCTTGAAAGCTCCCGAAAGCTCAAGCTCGGTTCGTCAGGGTTGCCGCTTGACCCGGATCCGGACACGTTCTTCCGAAACCTTGCCGCCTATTGCCGGGAATCGTCCAGGATCAAGCACCATGCGGCGGGCGCCTGGCTGTTTCTCGGGCCGAAACTCAGGGGTTACGACCGCATCTATCGCACCTCGGAGCTTGAAGATCTTGCCTGGGACCTCAGCCTTCTGACACGACGCAAGGTGCAGATGATGCATCGCAACAGATCCGTGGATGAACTGCGGCTGGAGGATCTGGCGGGCGCGACGATCGACGCACTGCGTCCATTCCTCGAACGCGAATATGCCTACATGGGCGCATTCTTCCAGAACCCGCTTGGTCCGAAGGTCCATGGCGCTTGCGTGACACCTGCGCCGCGCGTATCCTGATCGCAAGTTGTAATTCGGAAGGGCGCGAAATCATGGCGCCAAAGCGTCCCGAGGGTGCGGGCGCTTTCCCGAGACCGGTCGAGAGCAACGCGCCTCAAAGGCCAGATCCGAACGCGCTCTATGCGGCATTGGATCTTGGAACGAACAGTTGCCGGATGCTCGTGGCGCAGCCCAAGGGCAGCCAGTTCCATGTTGTCGACAGCTTTTCCAAGTCCGTGCAACTTGGCATGGGGCTGGAGGCCTCGGGCCGCCTGTCGCGCGCGGCCATTGCGCGTACCATCGCGGCCCTGCGGATCTGCCAGCGCAAGATTGACAGCCACGGCATCCGCCGCATGCGCCTGGTCGCGACCGAGGCCTGCCGCCGCGCCCAGAATGGATCCGAGTTCCTGGCCGAGGCCGAGGCCGAGACGGGGCTGAAGCTCGACGTGATCGAGCCCGAGGAAGAGGCGCGGCTTGCCGTCATCTCCTGCGCGCCGCTGGTGTCGACCCGGACCGAACAGCTGCTGGTGGTGGATATCGGCGGCGGATCGACCGAACTGGTCTGGATCGACCTGTCGATGGTGGCGCCCCTGGAACGGCCGCGCGCGATCATGCGGCTGCATACAGGATTTGCGACCGAAGGCGGGCCGTTCCCGCGCGCGCGTGTGGTGGACTGGATCAGCGTACCGCTGGGCGTGGCGACCCTGCGCGACCAGTTCATCGACGTGGCCAGCGACGCCGCCCGCTTTGCCTTGATGAGCTGGTACTTCGAGGAACAGCTGGCCAGCTTCAGCCCCTACATGGCCGAACCCGCGCGCGAAGGGTTCCAGATCATCGGCACATCCGGCAC
>CAYYOE010000186.1:2337-3937 GCA_964473055.1 uncultured Rhodobacterales bacterium
ATCGACCGGGTGATCCGCGACTACCTGGCGCTGGGCCCCGAGGGGCGCCG
Source organism: uncultured Rhodobacterales bacterium (assembly GCA_964473055.1). Lineage (GTDB taxonomy): Bacteria > Pseudomonadota > Alphaproteobacteria > Rhodobacterales > Rhodobacteraceae > UBA996. The sequence goes on from CAYYOE010000186.1 coordinate 2,388, forward strand.
CAACGACCCCCGCATCGGGCGCGACCGGCACACGCTGATCATGTCGGGTGCGGCGATCCTGCAGGCGCTGTTGCGCGCCTGGCCGACAGACCGGCTGTCGGTGGCCGACCGGGGGCTGCGCGAGGGGCTGCTCTATGCGCAGATGTCCGCGGATGGCGTGCTGGAGGACGGGCCGTTCTGAGGTGATCGCGGCCGGGTCTTGGCGCGCGCGCCCCGTCGCGGTAGGGACGGCGCGGATCAAGGACGGGGCAGATGGCAAAACCACCCGCAAAGGGCGGCACGAAGGGCACCAGCGGACGCGGGCTGCGCGACCTGAAGGTGCGGCTGAAAACCGCGCGCGGGCGGACCACGTCGCAGCAGCAGTGGCTTGAGCGGCAGTTGAACGACCCCTATGTGCGCCGCGCCCGGACCGAGGGCTATCGCGGGCGCGCGGCCTACAAGCTGATCGAACTGGATGACCGGCTGGGGTTCCTGAAGCCCGGCGCGCGGGTCGTGGACCTGGGTTGCGCGCCCGGGGGCTGGTGCCAGGTGGCGGTAGCGCGGGTGAATGCGCTGGGCGACCGGGCCGGCAAGCCGCGCGGTCTGGTGCTTGGCGTCGACCTGCAGGAGGTCGACCCGATCCCGGGCGCCGAAACCTACCAGCTGGACTTCATGGCCGACGATGCCGACCTTCAGGTCAAGGCCTGGCTGGGCGGCACGGCGGATGTGGTGCTGTCGGACATGGCCGCCAGCGCATCCGGCCAGAAAGAGGTCGACCACCTGCGTATCGTCGCCCTGTGCGAGGCGGCGGCGGAATTCGCCTTCGACGTGCTGACACCGGGCGGGACCTTTGTCGCCAAGGTGCTTGCGGGTGGGGCCGAGGCGAGCCTGCAGGCGCGGCTGAAGCAGCGCTTCGACAAGGTGGCGAACATCAAGCCGCCGGCCAGCCGTGCGGATTCGTCCGAGAAATACGTTGTGGCGACGGGGTTTCGCGGCTGACATTCATGTGACGCGCGTCAGCGCCATAGCCCCAGCCCGGCAAGCCAGCCCTGCACCTTTGCCGCCAGCCGATGCGGCGGCGGTGGCACTTCGCCCCGTGCCAGCCGGTCCACCGCCACTTCGGGTGCGCAGATCAGCCCCGACACCGGATCGCGCCAGCGCGGCCAGCCGATCAGCGCGGCATGGGCAAGGCCCGCGACGGTCGGGCGCGCGTGGCGGCGGGCTGGGGCTGGGCAGAGGTCGGTCGTCAGGCCCCATCCACCATACCAGGGCATGCCCGCGCAGGTGACGGGCACTCCCCGCAGCAACGCCTCGAACCCCAGGCCCGACGTCATCGTCCAGACCTCGTCCGCCAGCGCCAGCGCGGCGTGGGCCGACAGGCCCGGCAGGGGCAGGGCGCCGGTTTCGGCGATCACATCTGGCGGCACGCTTCCGTGTCTCAGTCGGGCTTCCACATCCGGGTGGGGCTTCCACAGCAGGACCGCATCGGGCCGTGCCGCACGGGCGGCGCGCAACAGGGCGTCATTCGTCCTGATCGGGCCGGTGGTCCCAAGCAGAACCGAGGCGTCGTC
>CAYYOE010000186.1:4037-6300 GCA_964473055.1 uncultured Rhodobacterales bacterium
GCGGCGGTGGACCCCGCAAAGCGCACATCGCCGAACATCGCCCGCAGATGCTGCCGCTTCCAGGGCGCGATGCCCAGCGCCACCCATCCCGCCGCGTCCTGCCGTGCCGCCTGCGCCTGCGCGGCCAGGTGGTGGGCCGCGTCCTCGAAGGCACAGGGGCGGTTGCGCGCGGGATCGTGCCAGGCGGGCGCCAGCAGCAGGGCGGCGGCGGCAAGCTGCGGCACGGTCAGGGGGCGCCCGCGCCGGGGCAGGGGCGGGCCAAGGTCCTGCGTCAGGCCCCAGCCTGCGTAGAAGGGCGACCCATGCACATGCGGGCGATGGCCGGCGAGGATCGCCTCGACCCCCAGGGTCGAGGACCAGGTGTGAACCGCCGCCGCGCGGTCCAGCAGGTGCCAGGGGCTGACCGGCGCAGTCAGGACGGTTACGCCCGGCCCCGCGTCATCCGGCCCGAAATGCCCGCGTCGTGCGCCTGTCGCGGTTGCCGGGTGGGTCTTGATCACAACCGGCAGGCCCGGATGCAGGTCGCGCGCCGCGGCCAGCATGGCGCGAAACGCGGCGTGGCCTGCCCCCAGCAGGGACGCATCCCCCGCGGTCTGGTCGACGACCAGCACGAACGGACCGCCCGGCAGGCCGTCGGGCAGTGGTGCCGCGGGGTCGAAGGCATTGTACTTCGACAGGTGCCAATGGCGCAGCGTCGCGATGGCATCCTGTGCGCGTGCCGTCAGGCCCGCGTCATCCAGCGGGTGCGTGGCCAGCAGCGTTTCCATATCGGACGGCGCGGAGGGGTCAAAATGCACCCCGGTCCGGTCAAGCAGCAGCCCCAGCGGCGGCGCGGCGGGGCCGGGATGGACCGACCGCAGGAACGCATCCTCGACCCGCAGGACCGGGTGCCCGGTCCGCGCCGCCACCGCCTCGCCCCGGCCCGATGTCGGGCTGCGGCCCCAGACGCCCACCCAGTCATCGGCCCCGCGCGGCGCGCCCAGCGTCACCCGCCAGCCCGCGCCCGCCAAGATGCGCCGCACGCCCGGCTGTGTCAGGAAGCCGCCGTTGTAAACGAAAAGACGCCGGGGAGCGGTGTCCCCGGCGTCCGGTTCGTCGCGTGTCGCGCGCACTATTGCCCGGCGAGCGTCTGCACCGAAGCGGCGGCGTTCAGGGGGGTCAGCAGCGCGCCCAGAACCTTGGCGAACTGCGAGTAGGGGGCTTCGGTCACATAGACCGTGTCGCCGTCGCGGATCACGAAGTCGCGCGCCAGGAACACGCCGTTCGGGGCCGACAGGTTCAGCAGATAGACCATCCGCTGGTCGCCGATCAGGTCGTCGCGGCCCAGCACCTGACGCGCCACGGGTTCGGGTTCGTTGCGGAACACGAACACCCCGGTTGGATCGGCGCTGGCCGGCGACAGACCGCCCACCTGCGCGATGGCTTCCAGTGCGGTCAGGTTCTGCGTCTCGAATGGCACGCGGCGCTGCACGCCCGTCGCGCCCAGCGCGGTGTAGGACCGGGTGTCGGCCTCGACCAGGATGCGGTCGCCCGGGCGCAGCGCGATGTCGGCGCCGGGGTTGCGGAACAGGTCGTTGAACCAGACGGTGCCGGTGTGGCTGCCGCGGATCACCTTGACCTGCGCGATCTCGGGTTCCACCGACACGCCACCCGCGCGCGCCAGCATCGCCGTCAGCGTGCGGGTCGGACGCTCGATCGCATAGACGCCCTGCGCGCCCACGGCACCTGCCACCGAAACGGTCGATCCGTCGCCCGCTGCGCGGGTCACGGTGACTTGCGGGTCGGGCGTCTGTTCCGACAGGCGCTGCGTGATGATCTGGCGCAGGCCGTCGGGGGTGTTGCCCGCCGCGCGGATGCGGCCCGCATAGGGCACGAAGATAAAGCCCTGGCCGTCCACCTGCACCTGTTCCAGCGCAGTGGTCGAGGTGCCGGGACCTGCCAGCAGGCCATCGTCGACGTTTTCCCAGATCTGCAGCGCAAGGATGTCGCCTGCCTGGATCGTGTCGGACCCGACCACGCCCGCATTGGCGAACCCGGACCCAAATCCCAGCGCAGGCGATACCGCGATGGCCCGGGTCACGCGGTCATCGACCTCGACCACGAAACTGTCGCCCTGACGCTGGACTGCGCCCGAGAAGATCTCGGATTTGGTGGGGCCCGTGCGCGGCAGGCCGCAGCCCGCCACCAGCGCCACCACGACGAATAGGGACGATGTCTTCGCCCCGAAGCTGCGAAACCCTGTCACTGCCGGTCTCCTCGACCT
>CAYYOE010000187.1:0-6297 GCA_964473055.1 uncultured Rhodobacterales bacterium
CGGTCGGCGCGCACCCGTTCGGCGTTGGTGAAGTCGGTGACCACAGGCACGATCCGCGCCGCGCCCAGTTCGACGGCCTTCTCGACGATGAAATCGGTCTGCGCCTTCTTCACCGGCGCGAACAGAAGCCACAGGTCGGGCGGCGTGCCCTGCGGCACCTCCTGCGCCTCGGCCAGCGCCACCGCGCCCTTGCGTCCGACCTCGGCCAGCCGCGCGCGCCATTCGCCGTCCCGGCCGTTGAACAGGCGCACGGCCGCCCCCGGCCCCATCCGCAGGACGTTGCCGAGGTAATGTGACTGTCCCTGCGACAGGGGAACGGTTTGCCCCGGCCCCAAGGGATGGTCTACATGCAGCCGCACACGCCGTTCGGCCAAGGGACACTCCTTTCGATGCCCGACCCTACCCCGGCAGATCAGGGCCCGACACATCAGGGCGCAGTCGCCGATGCCGTCAAGGGCAACTGGGTGGATACCCGCGCCCCTGCGGCCCTGCGGCCCTACCTGCGGCTGTCGCGCGCCGACCGTCCCATCGGGACCTGGCTGCTGCTACTGCCGTGCTGGTGGGGGCTTCTGCTGGCCATGCTGACCACGGGCCGCGCCGGGCTGTTCGACCTGTGGATCGCGCTGGGCTGCGGCATCGGGGCCTGGCTGATGCGCGGGGCGGGCTGCACCTGGAACGACATCACGGACCGGAACTTCGACGCCGCCGTGGCGCGCACCCGGTCGCGGCCGATCCCGTCGGGGCAGGTCACGGTGCGGCAGGCGGTGGCCTGGATGGTCGCGCAATCCCTGCTGGCCTTCCTGATCCTGTTGACCTTTCCGCCCATTGCCATTGCGCTGGGCGTGGCCTCGCTGGCGCTGGTGGCGATCTATCCCTTCGCCAAGCGGTTCACCTGGTGGCCGCAGGTGTTCCTGGGCCTCGCCTTCAACTGGGGCGCCATCCTGGCCTTTGCCGCCCACGCGGGGGCCGTCACGCTGCCTGCCGTCCTGCTGTATGCCGCCGGGATCGCCTGGACGCTGTTCTACGACACGATCTACGCCCATCAGGACACCGAGGACGACGCCCTGATCGGCGTGCGGTCCACCGCGCGGCTGTTTGGCGACGCCTCGCCCCGCTGGCTGCGGCGGTTCCTGGTGGCGACCGTCACGCTGATGGGTCTGGCGATCATCGCTGCTGCCGACGGCCTTAACCCGCTGGCCCTGGTCATCGCGCTGGGCGCGCCCTGGGCGATGGGCTGGCACATGGTCTGGCAGATGCGCCGGCTGGACATCGACGCGCCCGAAAGCTGCCTGGCCGCCTTCCGGTCGAATCGCGACGCCGGGCTGATCCCTGTGCTGTTTCTTGCCGTCGCCCTGCTGGTCTGATTGCGGCTGGTGCGCCATGCGCCTATGTCCCGGGGTGCCGACAACGACAGAAGGCCTCGCCATTGACATGAAGTCCGCCCCCCGATGAACCGCCGCCTCGGCCACGCCCCCGCCCTGATCGCCCGGGTGGCCGCCTTCGCTGTCGCGCTGGGCCTGGCCTTCGTGGCGGCGATCTTTGCTGTCGATGCGATCGAGCGGCGGACCCATGCCGGAATCGTCCGCACCCTTGGGGTCGAGGGCCTGCGCGACTGGTCGTCGGTCACGGTGGACGGTCTGCGGGTGGAATTGTCGGGCGTAGCGCCGGATGAAGGCGCCCGGTTCCGGGCGCTGGCGGCGGCTGGCCGCGTGGTGGATGCCACGCGCCTCACCGACGACATGACCGTGGCCGCCGGGCCAGACGCCCCGCCGCCGGCCTTCTCGCTGGAAATCCTGCGCAACGACGACGGCGTTTCGTTGATCGGGCTACTGCCGCGCGGGACGGACCGGGCCGAACTTCTGTCGCGGGTGGCGCGCATCGCCGGCACCGACCGTGTGGCCGACTTCCTGGAACAGGTCGACCATGCCGCCCCCGTTGTCTGGGGTCCGTCGCTGGATTATGCGCTGGCTGCCCTCGACCGGCTGCCACGGTCCAAGATCTCGGCGGCGCCCGGCCTCGTGCAGATCACTGCCATCAGCGACAGCCCCGCCGAACAACGGCGACTGGAAACCGACCTGGCGCGCGCCGCGCCGGACGGCGTTCGTGTCGCGCTGGACATCTCGGCGCCGCGCCCGGTGATCACGCCCTTCACCCTGCGCTTCGTGGCCGAACCGGGCCGGATGCGATTCGACGCCTGTTCCGCCGATACCGAAGAGGCGCGCGCCGCGATCCTGTCGGCGGCGGCGGAGGTGGGGCTGACGGGCCAGATCGGCTGCCGGATAGGCCTTGGCGCCCCAAGCCCGCGCTGGGCCGAGGCTGCGGTGGTCGCGGTGCAGTCCGCAGCATCCCTGGGCGCAGCGACCGTCACGATTTCCGATACCGAGGTGCGCCTGGTGGCCGAGGCGCGGGTGGACCCCGCCGCCTTCGACCGTGTCGCCGCCAACCTTCGCGCCGCACTGCCCGAAGCGTTTTCGCTGACGGCCACCCAGCGTGCGCCCCAGGCCGAGGCTCCGGATGGTCCGCTCGGGTTCAGCGCCGTGCTGGGCGAAGGCCCGCGGGTGGACCTGACGGGCCGGATCGGCGATGCGCGGGCTGCGGCTGTGGTGTCCAGCTATGCCGAGGCGCGGTTCGGCATCGGGCGGGTCTTTGCCAACCTGGAAGAGGATGCGTCGCTGCCTGCGTCCTGGACCGTGCACGCCATGGCCGCGCTCGAGGCGCTGGCGATGATGGACGAAGGCGCCGTGGCTCTGGAACCGGGCGCCGTGGCGCTGTCGGGCGTCACCGGCAATCCGGTCGCGAGCGACGAGGTCGCGCGCGTCCTGGCGGCCCGGCTGGGGGCGGACACGACGCTCGACCTCGACATCACCTACGAGGCCGCGCTTGACCCCGCCTCCGACCTGCCCTCGCCCGAGGTCTGCGTCGAGCGGCTGAACGCGATCCTGATCGAGAAGAAGCTGACCTTCGCGCCCGGATCGGCAACGCTGGACGCCGATGCCGCCGAGGTGATCGGCAAGCTCGCCGAGATCCTGCGCGACTGTCCCGATGCGCCGATCGAGATCGGGGGTCACACCGACAGCCAGGGCCGCGAGTCGATGAACCTTGCCCTCAGCCAGAGCCGGGCGGATTCGGTCCTGACCGCCCTGATGGCGCGCAGGGTTCTGACCACCAACATGACCGCACAGGGTTATGGCCCCAGCCAGCCGATCGCCGACAATGGCACCGAAGAAGGCCGCGAGGCGAACCGGCGTATTGAATTCCGGCTGCTGGTGGCCGAAGAAGGCGCCGCTGCGGCTGACGGGGAGGCCCCTGCCAGCGAAGAGGGGACGGACGACACCGAATGAACCGGGCGGAATTCATCGTGGCGACGGCGATCATCCTGTTCGTCGCCTTCTCGCTCGGGTGGTTCGCGCATTGGCTGATCCATCGGTTCGTGCGCGTGCCGCAGTCCGACATGTCCGAACTCGACCGCATGGCGCAGGCCCTGCACGAGGCCGAGGAAACCCGCGACGAGGCGATTGCCTGGTATCAGCAGCGGGAATCCGATCTGGAAAATCGCCTGCACCAGACCGATGCCGAACTGCGCGCCGCCATGGAGGGCCTGCGCGAGGCCCGCCACGAGGCCGAGGATCTGCGCGCCACCCTCGACCGGGCCGAAGCCCGGCGCTGACCGCGCCCCGCATGTCACCATGCCGCCGGGAATGTTCCGCTTGATCCCGGGTCCAGCCCGACCTATACGGCGCGGGTTCGCGGCCCGGATTCGGGCCTGCGGGCCCATTGCTGTTTCCGTGCCGTAATCCATGGCGGCGTCTGACGGGCAGCGATGCGTGAACAATGACGACCCGAACCTCCGACGGGCGCATGGCCGGTACAGGCTGATCGCGGACCCGACACGGGATACGGAGCTCTGCGGGCGGGCAACTTCCGGGGGATGAACCCGGAGCATGAACAGGAGTTGATCGGATGGATCTGATCGCACAGCTTGAGGCCGAGCAGATTGCCGGTCTCTCCAAGGAAATCCCCGATTTCAAGGCGGGGGACACCGTGCGTGTCGGCTACAAGGTGACCGAAGGGTCGCGGTCGCGCGTTCAGAACTACGAAGGCGTCTGCATCAGCCGCAAGAACGGCAAGGGCATCGCCGGGTCGTTCACCGTTCGCAAGATCTCGTTCGGCGAGGGCGTAGAGCGGGTGTTCCCGCTGTATTCCACGAACATCGAATCGATCACGGTCGTGCGTCGTGGCCGTGTCCGCCGCGCCAAGCTGTATTACCTGCGCGACCGCCGCGGCAAATCGGCCCGGATCGCCGAACAGACGAACTACCGCGCCCCCGGCGCCGCGGAAGCCTGAGGAGAGACGCGATGAAATCCGGCATCCATCCCGACTACCACGCCATTGACGTCAAGTTGACCGACGGCACGATCGTCAAGATGCGCTCGACCTGGGGCAAGGAGGGCGACACGCTGTCGCTCGACATCGACCCGTCGTCGCACCCCGCCTGGACCGGCGGGTCGACCAAGCTGCTGGACACCGGCGGCCGCGTGTCGAAGTTCAAGAACAAGTACGCCGGCCTCGGGTTCTGATCCGACGCGCCCTAGGATTCGCCGCGCCGCCCCCGGTCTTGTCACCTGGGGCGGCGCGTTGCGTTTGAGGACCGATTCCCACTTATTGTGGTCACTATCGGTAGACTCGGCTTTCGCTGCGCTTCCCCGCAACATATAGTGCTGCCATCCGGAGCCTCTGCTTCCGGTCGGGTTCAGGGGACGAAGGGCCATGTCGCATATCATCGTCGTGGGCAACGAAAAGGGCGGCGCGGGCAAGTCCACCATGTCGATGCATGTGGCCACGGCCCTGTCGCGGCTGGGCAAGTCGGTCGCCGTGATCGACCTCGACCTGCGGCAGAAGTCGCTGGCGCGGTTCCTGGAAAACCGGCTGGCCTTCATGCTGCGCGAGGGGCACGACCTGCCCACCCCCGATTATCAGGACCTGCCCGAAATCGCGGCCGCCGACCTTGCCCCCGGCGAGAACGTGAACGACCGCCGCCTGTCGGAAGCGGTGACCGCACTGGAAGGCCGGGTGGATTTCATCGTCATCGACTGCCCCGGATCGCACACGCGCCTCAGCCAGGTCGCCCATTCGCTGGCCGACACGCTGATCACGCCGATGAACGACAGCTATATCGACTTCGACCTGCTCGCCCACGTCGATCCGGTGACGAACAAGGTGCAGGGCCCATCCGTCTATGCCGAGATGGTCTGGAACGCGCGGCAGCTGCGCGCGCAGGCGGGGTTGAAGCCGATCGACTGGGTGGTGGTGCGCAACCGCATGGGCGCGCAGGCCATGATCAACAAGAAGAAGATCGGCGAGGCGCTGGAATCGCTGTCGCGGCGCATCGGGTTCCGCCTGGCGCCCGGCTTCTGCGAACGCGTGATCTTCCGCGAGTTGTTCCCGCGTGGGCTGACCCTATTGGACCTGCGCGACATTGGCGTGCTGGGGACCAACATCTCGAACGTGGCGGCGCGGCAGGAATTGCGCGACCTGATGAAGGAACTCCGCCTTCCCGGTGTGACGGTCACGTTCTGACGGGCGCTCAGGCCCCGGCGCGGCGGCGGCAGGGCCCGGCCATGGCGGCCATGGCCAGGATAAGCCCGGCCAGCACCGCCACCATGCCCGCCGCGCTGACCGATCCCGAAGCCCCCAGCCAGCCCGGCCCGTAGCCAGCCAGAATCACGCCGCCCACTGCCGACAGCGCCGCGAAGGCCATCGACCAGGCCACCTGCGGGCCCAGGCGGTCCGTCATCAGCCGCGCCGCGGCCGGCGGACAGACGAACATCGCGATCACCAGGATCGCGCCCACCGCGCCGAAGGCCGCGACCGCCCCCAGCGCCGAGGCCAGCACCAATCCCAGCGCCAGCCCCCGCACCGGCAGGCCCAGCGCGCGGGCGTGCCCCTCGTCGAAGGTCGCCAGCACCAGCGGCCGCCAGGCAAGCCGCAACAGCAGTGCGTTCACCACCAGCACGCCCGCCAGCCGGGGCAACTCTTCCGGCAGTCCCGCCAGCGCGACGGGGTCCAGCAGCGCGCCCCAGCCGGTCGCATCCAGCCAGATCAGGCTTTCCAGGTTGCCCATCAGCGCGTGTTCCACGTCCAGATGCACCCCGCTGGTGTCGGACGCCTCCAACAGCAGGACGCCGCCCGCGAACATTGCGGTGAACACGATCCCCATGGCCGCGCCCGGTTCCACCCGGCCCGCGCGGCGCACCGCCTCGATCAGAACCACGGCCAGCACCGCCGCGCCTGCGGCGC
>CAYYOE010000188.1:0-6283 GCA_964473055.1 uncultured Rhodobacterales bacterium
ATGGCCAATCGCGTGCGGGTCAAGGCGGAATGGATCGACGCCGAGATCTTCGAACGCGAGGACCCGGCGCCCTATCTGGAAGGGTTCCACGCGATCCTGGTGCCCGGCGGCTTTGGCGAGCGCGGGACGGAAGGCAAGATCAAGGCCGCGCAGTTCGCGCGCGAACGGCAGATTCCGTATCTGGGCATCTGTCTGGGCATGCAGATGGCGGTGATTGAAGCCGCGCGCAACAAGGTCGGGCTGGCGCGCGCGGGGTCCGAGGAGTTCGACCACGAGAAGGGCGAGAAGCGGTTCGAACCCGTTGTGTATCACCTGAAGGAATGGGTGCAGGGCAACCACACCGTCGCGCGCAAGGTCGATGACGACAAGGGCGGCACCATGCGGCTGGGTGCCTATACCGCGCACCTGAAGGCGGGGTCTAAGGTGGCGGCGGTCTATGGCAGCAGCGTGATCGAGGAACGCCACCGGCACCGCTACGAGGTGGACATCAAGTATCGCGACCGTCTGGAAGCCTGCGGTTTGTCGTTTTCCGGCATGTCGCCCGATGGCCGCCTGCCCGAGATCGTGGAATGGGCGGATCATCCGTGGTTCATCGGGGTGCAGTTCCACCCGGAGCTGAAGTCCAAGCCCTTTGCGCCCCACCCGCTGTTCGCCGACTTCGTGCGCGCGGCGGTCGAGGTCAGCCGGCTGGTGTAGGCGCCACCATGAGCACACAATGACCCGCGCCCAGTTCGACAACGCTGCAATCGACCTGGCTGCGCGTGCCGTGGCGCCGGTGGCGAACCTTGTCCTGCCGTTCTATCGCCGCCACCCCTACACCGGGCAGTTGTGGTGGTCCGAGGTGGACCTGCGGGGTGCCATCAGCATCGAGGGGCGCTTCTTCTACAACCGGCTGCCGAAGAACGCGAACTCATCCATCACGGCGGCGCTGGCCGGGGCGATGTCGCTGCAGGGACCATCGAAGCGCGCGTTCCTGCGGCCGTCGCGGTTGGGCGCGGGCACGGTCGCGGCGCTGGACCGGGACTTCGTCAAGTTCGTGTTCGTGCGCGATCCCTACGATCGCACCCTGTCGGCATTTCTGGAAAAGGTCCTGACCGGAAAGTCGCCCGCGAAACGCCCGATGCGCTGGTTCCGCGAGCGCGGGATCGCGCAGCCGTCCTTCGAGGACTTCTGCGCCTACCTGTCCGACGGCGGCCTGTACGACGACAACCATTGGGCCCCGCAGACCCATGGCCTGCTGATCCCCTTCGCGGCGTTCGACGTGGTGGGCCGGATGGAACGCCTCGGCCCGGATTTCGCCGCGCTGACGCAGCGCCTGTTCGGGCGCGAGATCACCTTGCCCCGCCGCGGCCCGACCTCGCCCGAAGCGCGTGAAACGCGGGCGCGGCACATGACGTCCGGGGCGATGCAGATGCTGACCGGGCTTTACGCCGAAGACCTGTCGGTGCTGGGGTATCCCGCGCGGGGGTGACGCACCCGTGCGACGCGCGCCGCCCGGTTCGCGGCCGGAACTGGCGTCAACGCACCGCCGAGATCAGCGCATCCTTCAGGTTTGTGCGTTCCCAGCTGAACCCGCCGTCCGCATCGGGCGCCCGCCCGAAGTGGCCATAGGCTGCAGTGCGCTGGTAGATCGGGCGGCTGAGGTCGAGGTGCGTGCGGATGCCGCGTGGCGTCAGGTCCATCACCTGCGGGATCGCGGCCTCGATCTGGGCGTCGGACACCTCGCCCGTGCCGTAGGTGTCGACGTAGATCGACAGGGGCCGGGCCACGCCGATGGCATAGCTGACCTGGATCAGGCAGCGCTGCGCCAGACCGGCGGCGACCACGTTCTTGGCCAGGTAGCGCGCCGCATAGGCGGCGGACCGGTCCACCTTGGTCGGGTCCTTGCCCGAGAACGCGCCGCCGCCATGCGGGGCCGCACCGCCGTAGGTATCGACGATGATCTTGCGCCCGGTCAGGCCCGCGTCGCCGTCCGGCCCGCCGATCACGAACTTGCCCGTCGGGTTGACGTGCCAGACGGTCGCGGGCGTCAGCCAGCCCTCGGGCAGCACGGCGCGCACATGGGGTTCCACGATCTCGCGGATGTCGGCGCTGGTCTGCGACGCGTCCGCGTGCTGGTGCGACACCACGATCTGCGTCACCTCGACCGGCTTGCCGCCCGCGTAGCGCACCGACAGCTGCGCCTTGGCATCCGGGCGCAGCCCCGGTGCGACCCCTGACTTGCGCGCCTCGGCCAGCCGCCGCAGGATCGCGTGGGAATACTGGATGGGTGCCGGCATCAGGTCGGGCGTCTCGTCGGTGGCATAGCCGAACATGATGCCCTGGTCGCCCGCGCCTTCCTCGCGCCCGTTCTCGCCGGTCACGCCCTGGGCGATGTCGACCGACTGTTCGTGCAGGAAGTTCAGCACATGGCAGGTGTTCCAGTGGAACTTTTCCTGCTCGTAACCGATGTCGTGGATGCAGTCGCGCGCGATCTGGCCGATCCGGCCCATCACGTCCTTCAACCGCTCGCCGCCCGGGCGGCCGTCCTTCTCGGGCAGCCCGATCTCGCCGCCGATGACGACCAGGCCCGTGGTCGCGAAGGTCTCGCAGGCGACGCGGGCGCGGGGGTCCTCGGCCAGCATGTAATCCAGCACGGCGTCCGAAACGCGGTCGCACAGCTTGTCGGGGTGGCCCTCCGAGACGCTCTCGGAAGTGAAGACATAGTCGGCACGGGACATGGGGAACGCTCCAATAGGGTCTTACCGTCCCGTCAGGAAGCCGTTGGGACAGCGCAGGCAGGTCGCATAGACTGCCGGCCGGATCGGGTCAACGGGCGTTGCGCGCCCGCCATCCCAGAAGCAGGCCCGCAAGGATCGCCAGCGCGGCCAGCACCGGCAGGTCGCCGTGGCGGGCATAAGCGGGCGGGTCCACGGGATTCGGCAGGGGCGCGTCAATCCGCCCCGCTGTTCCCAGGTCCAGGCTTGCCACGATTCGCCCCGTGGGATCGACCAGCGCCGAGATCCCCGTGTTGGCCGACCGCGCCAGCGGCAGGCGCTGTTCGATGGCGCGCACCCGTGCCTGGGCGAGATGCTGCCAGGGCCCCGCCACCGTGCCGAACCAGGCGTCGTTGGTCAGTTGCACCAGAAGCGCCGGGCGTTCAGGGCTGTCCGCGGGAGGGCGGGCATGGGCCGGAAAGATCGCCTCGTAGCAGATCAGCGGCAGGACAGACCCGATCCGACCGCCGACGGACACCACCTCCGGTCCGGGTCCGGGGGAAAAGCCGAAGCCGAAGCGTGCGGCGAAAGCTCCGATCCCGGCGCGTGACAACAGGTCGCCCGCGGGGATGTATTCGCCAAAGGGCACCAGATGGTGCTTGTCATAGACCGCCAAGGGTTCGCCGTCGCCCGTCAGCACGACGGCGCTGTTGAAATAGCGCATGCCTTCGGCCCGGGTGATCCCGAGGATGACCGTGCCATCCCCGGCCGCGGTGGCAATGTCGGCCAGCAGATCACCGGACTGGTCGAGCAGCGTTGGCAGCGCCGCCTCGGGCCAGATCACCAGATCGGGCAGGGGTCGCCCCGGATCGCGCTCTGCGGTCAGGTTGACCTGCCGCTCGTAGAAGGCCTGCGCCCAGTCGGGGTCCCACTTCAGGCGCTGGTCGGCATTGGGCTGGACGATCCGCACCACCGGGCGGTCCGTCAGGTCGCCCCTGTCCGCCACCGCGTATCGATGGCCAAGGAGGTCGAGCGCCGCTAGCACCGTCAGCGGCGCCAGAGCCCACCATCGGCGCACCCCCCCCGACACAAGGGCCGCCGCCGCGACGCCCGCTGCCAGCGTCGTGACCAGCGTTACCCCGTGGATACCGACAACCGACGCCCACTGGATCAACGCCACTTCCACCCAGATGTATCCGATCAGGGCCCAGGGAAAGCCCGTCAGGACATGGGTGCGCAGGATCTCCGTCGCGGCCAGTGCAAATCCGAAGGCCAGTGCCCTGCCCGCGGCACCATGGCCCAGCCAGCCTGCCACCGCCCCCGCCAACCCCCAGAACAACGCCATGCCGCCGACCATCAGGACCAGCGCGAAGGGTGCCATCCAGCCGTGCCGGTCCGGTTCGACCAGAAAGGGTTCGACGATCCAGAACAGGGTAACGGCGAAATAGCCCGCTCCGGCCAACCATCCGCGCCCAAGGCCGGACCTGAGGGAAAGGGCAGCGCGGCTGTCCCGGGCGAACAGCAGGATGACCACGACCAGCGCCGCGAAAGAGGGCCAGGCCAGCGACCAGGGAGGCTGGCCAAACCCCACCAGCGCCCCGGCAACCGGAAGGGCCAGCCACCCGGCCGCCGCCGATGCCACGCGGCCTGCTGCGGGGCCTCGATCAGGCACCGGACATCCCGGGGCAGGCATCCATGCGGCTCACGCGCCGGTATCGGTTCCGGTCGCGCCCCCGGTCGCGCCCCCGGGTTCGGGTGCCGTTTCGGCCTCGGGCAATGCCCGGTCGGTCGTGGCGGCGACCAACCGCACCCGCAGCCGCTTGATCCGCCGCGGGTCGGCATCGACCACCTCGAACTCCACGCCGCCCTCGGGATGGGGGATCACCTCGCCCCGCGCCGGCACCCGCCCGATCAGCACAAAGACCAGCCCACCCAGGGTGTCGATCTCCTCGGCGTCCTCGTCCTGCGGCACCAGCCGCCGCCCGATCGCCGCCTCGAATTCGGCCAGGGGCGCGCGAGCCTGCACCAGCCAGCAACCCGGCGTCTCCTCGGTCCACATCCGGCCCTCGGCGGTGTCGTGTTCGTCCTCGATTTCGCCGATGACCTGTTCCACCAGATCCTCCAGTGTCACCAGCCCGTCCACGCCACCGTATTCGTCGATCACCAGTGCCATGTGGGCGCGACTCGACTGCATCTTCTGCAAGAGAATGCCGATCGGCATCGAGGGCGGCGCATAGATCAGCGGACGCACCATCTTGCGCAGGTTGAACCGCGTCGAGCTGCCATCGAAGCCGTGGGTCAGGGCAAAGTCCTTCAGGTGAACAAAGCCCAGGGGGCTGTCGAGCGTGCCCTTGTAGACGGGGATGCGGGTCATGCCGGAGTCGCGGAACACCTTCACAAGGTCGTCGCGGCGAATCGTCACCGGCACGGCCACGATCTCGGCCTTCGGCACGGCAACGTCGTAGACGCGCATCCGACGCAGGTTGCCCATGCCGGGCAACAACACGGCAGGAACCTGCGGTGCCGCGGCACCGTTTGGCACAGACGCCGAGACGCCGGTTTCAGGCTTCGGAGCGGACAGGATGGTGCGCAGTCGCCCGATAAGGCCGCGCGCCGCGTTTCGTTCGGGATCTTGCGCGCCCTGCGCCGCGCTAGACGATCCCTCGGTCAATGACCCCATCGGTCCTTTCCAGATGGCCGGGGCACCCGTATCCCCGTCATGAATATGGGTCCGATACCCCAAGACTGGCAAGTACCGCAACCTCGCGCGCCTCCATCAGGTCCGCATCCGCGTCTTGGATGTGGTCGTGTCCCAGCAGATGCAGGGTTCCGTGAACGATCAGGTGCAGGACATGGTGATCGAAGGTCAGCCCCGCCGCCTCGGCCTCGCGCCGGCAGGTGTCATAGGCCAGCGCGATGTCACCCAGTTCGGCCGGATCCTCGGCCGTGCCTGGCTCCGGCGGCAGGGGGGCGGCGCCAGGCGCCTCGGGTGACAGGTCCTCGGCCGGCCAGGACAGCACATTGGTTGGCACGGCCTTGCCGCGAAACCCGGCGTTCAGCCCGGCGATCCGGGCATCGTCGCAGCCCATCAGGCTGACGACGCAAACCATCGGGTCCAGCCCCGCCGCCTGCAGCGTCTCGGTCACGGCCCGAACAGCCAGCATCTCCAGCCCCGCCTCGGCCCATCGCGGGTCCTCGATCAGCACCTCGACCGGCACGATCCGTCCTTCATCCTTGTCCAAATACCTCGGGGGGAGGTCGCCCGGCACGGGCGGCCCGGGGGGCAGAGCCCCCCGCCTCCGGCATCGGCCCCCGCGCAGGCTAGCCCGCCCCGTCCGCCTCGTAGGCCTCGATGATCCGGGCGACAAGGGGGTGGCGCACCACGTCCTTCGCCGTGAAGTAGCTGAACGCGATCTTGTCGATCCCCTTGAGCAGCCGCTCCGCGTCGGCCAGCCCCGACGGCACGCCGCGCGGCAGGTCCACCTGCGTGCGGTCGCCGGTGATGACCATCCGGCTGCCTTCACCCAGGCGCGTCAGGAACATCTTCATCTGCATGGTCGTGGCGTTCTGCGCCTCGTCCAGCACGA
>CAYYOE010000189.1:0-6279 GCA_964473055.1 uncultured Rhodobacterales bacterium
CAGGTGATCGGCTGGCTGGTGGCGGCGGGGTCGGGGGCGTCGCTGATTGCCTACGGGTTGCTGGTGGTCACCTGGCGGGCGTTCGATCTGTCCTACAACGTCGTGTTCCTCGTCTCCGGGGGACTTTGCGCGGCGATCGCGCTGTTCTGCCTGCTGGCCTATCCGCAGTTCGAGGCGCCGAATCCGCAGCGCAAGACCATGGTGCTGCGGCGCCGCTACTGGCTGTACTATGCGCTCCAGTTCATGTCGGGCGCGCGACGGCAGATCTTTGTCGTCTTTGCCGCCTTCATGATGGTCGAGCATTTCGGGTTCGATGTGCATCAGGTGACGCTGCTGTTCCTGATCAACTTCCTGGCCAACATGGTGGCCGCGCCGCTGATGGGCAGGGCGCTGGGCATCTATGGCGAGCGCAACATCATGATCGTGGAATACATCGGCCTGACGCTGGTGTTCCTGGCCTATGGCGGGATCTACTGGTTCGGCTGGGGCGTCGTCATCGCCAGCGTGCTGTTCGTGCTCGATCATCTGTTCTTTGCGCTGGCCTTCTCGCTCAAGACCTATTTCCAGAAGATCGCCGATCCCCGCGACATCGCGCCTACCGCGGCGGTGGCCTTCACCATCAACCACATCGCCGCGGTGTTCCTGCCGGCGGCGCTGGGCTACCTCTGGGTGACGTCGCCCACGTCGGTGTTCGTGCTGGCCGCGGGCATGTCGGCGGTGGCGCTGGCGCTGGCGCTGATGATCCCGCGCCATCCCGAGCCCGGACACGAGACCGTGTTCGCGCGGGGGTTTCCGCAACCGGCGGAGTAGCCGGGCACGAAGGCACGGCCTATATTGGTCGGACGATCAAGGAGACCCTCGATGTTGCTGTTCCAGCGAAAGAAGACCGAAATGGTGTCGGCTGCCGACGCGCTGCCCGGGCGGGCGACCCCGATCCCCACGGCCGAGACGCATTTCGTCTTCGGGCGCCCGCTGACCGCCGATGTGCCCGAGGGCCTGCAGGTGGCGATGTTCGGCATGGGCTGTTTCTGGGGGGTCGAGCGCATGTTCTGGAACCTGCCCGGTGTCTGGCTGACCATGGCGGGCTATGCCGGGGGCCACACGCCGAACCCCACCTACAAGGAAGTCTGTTCGGGCCAGACCGGGCACAACGAGGTGGTGCGCGTGGTCTTCGACCCCGCCGTGATCTCTTACGAGGACCTCTTGCGGGTGTTCTGGGAAAACCACGACCCCACGCAGGGCATGCGGCAGGGCAACGACGTGGGCACGCAGTACCGGTCGGGCATCTATGCGACGTCGGACGCGCAACTGTCGGCGGCGTCGGCGACGAAATCGGTCTTTGCGGTGCGGCTGGCGGCCTCGGGCTACGGGCCGATCACGACCGAGATCCTGCCGGCGCCCGCGTTCTACTTTGCCGAGGATTATCACCAGCAGTACCTGGCCAAGAACCCGAACGGGTATTGCGGGATCGGCGGAACGGGCGTGACCTGCCCGATCGGCACGGGTGTGAACACCGCGTCCGGCCATTGACGGAAGACGGGGGCGGGGCGTAAGGCGCCGGTCCATGACCGATGCCCCTGCAGACCCCGCCCCCGCCCTTACTCCGGCCACCTGGACCGCCTTTGCCCAGACGCCCGAGCGCAGCCGCGCCGAGGCGCTGGGTGCGGCGATCGAAGAGATCATGGCGCCCGAGGCGCTGGGGGTGCTGGAGGTCGAGGACGGCACCGGCACCTGGGAAGTGGGCGTCTACTTCGACGAACAGCCCGACATCGCGGTGCTGTCGCTGCTGGCGGCGGTGCATGGCGTGCCGGATTTCGTGATCTCGGAACTGCCGCCGACCGACTGGGTGGCCAAGGTGCGCCGCGATCTGAAGCCGATTCATGCCGGGCGGTTCTGGGTGCACGGCAGCCATGACGCGGGGTCGGCGCCTGCCGGCACCGTGCCGCTGCTGATCGAGGCGGCGGTGGCCTTTGGCACCGGGCACCACGGCACCACCCAGGGCTGCCTGATCGCGCTGGACAAGCTGGTGTCCGGGGGGCTGAGGCCGGCCCGCGTGGCGGACATCGGCTGCGGGACCGCAGTGCTGGCCATGGCCGCCGCATCAGTGACGGAGGCCGAGGTCATCGCGTCCGACGTGGACCCGGTGGCGGTCGATGTGGCGGTAGCCAATCTGGCGGCCAACGGAATGGCGGGACGGGTTGGCTGCGTCGTGGCCGAGGGATTTGACGCCCCCGCGCTTCGGGGCGCGCCCTTCGACCTGGTCCTGGCGAACATCCTGAAGGGTCCGCTGATCGCCCTTGCGCCCGACATGGCGGCGCGAATCGTTTCCGGGGGATCCCTAATTCTGTCCGGTATCCTTAACGAACAGGCGCAGGATGTGCGCGACGTCTATCTTCGATCCGGGTTCAATGAGGTTGATTCCCTGCGGATTGGTGACTGGACAACCCTGATTTTGCGCAGAATCGGGCCCTGAGGTTCCGCCGCCGCCTTCCGTGGGTCACCCTTGCCGCAGACTCGCCATATTTCCGATGAACAATATGCGACGGGCGGGCTGCTTGGTGGCGGAGAGTGCGAAGATGGACGCAAATCACGTCAGGTTCGATCGTCGGGTGCAGAAGATCCTGCGCGATCACCGCAAGCTTTCGCGCGGGTATGTGACCACCGTAAATCACGACGGACTGGTGATCGCACGCCCGCGACGCGGGACCGGTGCCACGGTGCTGCTGCGCGGTATCCTGCTCAGCCTTCTCACCTTTGTCGGCTTGAAGGCGTTCCTGTTCATCCAGTTGGGACCCGAGGCCTATGCCGCGCGGACGGTCACGCTGGAGGGCGGGTCGACGTTCGAAGCGATGGGGGCCTGGGCCATGACGATGGACCCGGCAACCCTGTGGGTGGCCACCCAGATCCAGGGGCTTCTCGGTCTCTGATCCGGCGGGTCGCTTCGGCACGGAATGCAAAAGGGCCGCCCCCCGAGGGGCGGCCCTTTCGGTTTCGCGCGGTCCGACGTCCTAGCGCGCGAGGCGCTGGGCCACCGCGTCGATGTCGCCGCGGGTCAGGCCGATGTCGGCGAGTTCATGGTCGCTGAGACGCTCCAGCGCGGAGCGGGTCTGGCGCGCATCGTTCCAGGCGATCAGGGCAGCAAGGAAGCCGTTGAGCAAGCCACCGCGGGACGCGGGGCGGGACATGTCGTAGGTCGTCATTGGTTCAGTCCTTCGGGGTTGGTCGCGGCGCGCGTATCTCGCGTCGGTCGGGTTCTGCCGACCAGAGCGGCGCGTTTGCCGTCTGCATCATGGATGGGCATCTAGGCCCGATTTCCGGGCAGAACAAGAACGGATCTTCGCATGGCGGCCTTGCATGCCGTGCATGACGCTGCGGCGCGGCAAGATACTGTGAAACAATGGTAAATGCGGAGTACGGGCGAGACGTTGGCACCCGGGAGGCGGAAGCTTCGGCCGGCCTGCCATCGGCCCGAAACGGATGGCGTGGGGCGGCGGCCCTTGCCATGCCTCTGGCGGATGTTCGCGTTTCGTGCTAGGTGCGGGGCAACAGGGGGCGAAGCCTCCATCGACAGGGGGCAGGCAGCATGCGTGTGCTGGGAATCGACCCGGGCTTGCGCCGCACCGGCTGGGGCGTGATCGACGTTGCGGGCGCGCGCCTGTCGCATGTGGCCCACGGCACGATCTGCCCGGTCGGCGAGGCGCTGGCCGATCGGCTGGCAAGCCTGTTCGCGTTGCTGACCGCGGTGATCCAGACCCATGCCCCGGACGCTGCCGCGGTGGAACAGACCTTCGTCAACCGCGATGCGGCAGGCACGCTGAAGCTGGGGCAGGCGCGGGGTGTGGCGCTCTTGGTGCCGGCGCTGGCGGGTCTGACGGTGGGGGAATACGCGCCGAACGCGGTCAAGAAGGCGGTGGTCGGCGTCGGCCATGCGGGCAAGGACCAGATCGACCACATGGTGCGCGTGCATTTCCCCGGGATCGGTGCCACGGGGGCCGATGCGGCCGACGCGCTGGCCATTGCCGTCTGCCACGCCCACCACCTGCAATCGGCCGGGCGGCTTTCGGCGGCCCTTGCGCGCGCCGCTGTCCGGGCCGGGGCGTGACGCGATGATCGGGCGGCTGGCCGGGCGGCTGATCCTGCGGGGCGCGGACCATGTGATGATCGACGTGGGCGGCGTCGGCTATGTCGTGCATGTGTCCGACCGCACGCTGGCGGCCCTGCCCGGCGTGGGCGAGGCGGTGGCGCTGTGGACCGAGCTTCTGGTGCGTGAGGACCTGTTGCAGCTGTTCGGGTTCCTGACGCCGGTGGAAAAGGAATGGCACCGTCTGCTGACCACCGTGCAGGGTGTGGGCGCGAAGGGGGCGCTGGCGATCCTGGGGACGCTGGGCGAAGCCGGGCTGGCGCGGGCCATCGGCATCGGCGACTGGGCGGCGGTGAAGGCCGCGCCGGGGGTGGGCCCGAAGATCGCGCAGCGCGTGGTGCTGGAGCTGAAGGCCAGGGCGCCGGCCGTGATGGCGATGGGCGGCGTTGCGGATGTGCCGGTGATCGACCCCGCGCCCGCGCCCGCGCCCGTCATGGTGGGGGCCGTCGCGGCCCCTTTGCCCGCCCGCGCGCCATCTGCCGCCGCCACCCAGGCCGAGGCGCTGTCGGCGCTGACCAACCTCGGCTACGCCCCGTCCGAGGCCGCCGCCGCCGTGGCGACCGCCGCCGCGGACGCGCCCGGGTCCGCCACCTCCGACCTGATCCGCCTTGCGCTGCGCGCGCTGGCACCGAAAGGGTAGGGGATGCCCCTGACCTTCAACGATCTCCTCGGTCTGAACGGTGTCGCAGCCGAGGATGTCACGTTGATCCTGCATGTGACGACGCAACAGCCCCTGCGGGACATGCTGCCGCATCTTGCGGCCAACAGGCGCGACCTGTTCGACGCCTATCAGGCAGTTCACAGTGACATGGCGACCGCGACGCTGCGCAACCGGCCGCTGATGGCATCGTTCGTTCCGCTTGCCAGCGATCGGCTGCTGTTCGAAGGACTGTATCGGATTGGAGCCGCCGAGGTTCTGCCGACGCAATTGATCTACGCCGATCCGGCCTATGCCGAACTGGAATCGGTATGGGGCGCCATCGACACGGCCTCGGGCCAGAACATCGCGGCCCGGTCCGAGCAGGTGCGTTTTGCGCTGGTTCCCGATGACAGATTGGAAGCCTTGCGCGGACGAATTGTGATCGCGCGTCCGGCGGGGCGGGCTTATGCTCGTGTGGCCGACCGGACCCGGGTGGACGTTCGCGCCGTGCTCGATGAACCCGCCTTCGACCCTCCGCCGCCCGACTGGCGCGAGATGGTGATCGACGCGCCCTTCCTTCGGGTACTGCCGGCGCGTTGGGCAGAACGCTTGTCGCAATGGCGAGGGGTTTACTTGATTGTCGATCAGGCGGATGGCGCCCGCTACGTCGGGTCGGCCTATGGAGCGGACAATTTGCTGGGCCGTTGGCGCACCCATGTGGCGGGGGACAAGGGCGTGACGGTGGAACTTGCGCTGCGGGATCCCGCAGGGTTCCGCTTCTCTGTGTTGGAACTGGTTGCGCCTGCGGCGGTCGCTGCCGAGGTCATCAGAATCGAGCAGGGCTGGAAGGAGCGGCTTCACACCCTTCGCTTCGGGTTGAATCGGGGATGACCACGCCCGATCCCCTGCTGCGCCCCGAACCCATCGCGGGCGACCCGGCGTCCGAGGACCGCGCGCTGCGGCCCGAGACGCTGGATGATTTCGTTGGCCAGGCCGAGGCGCGGGCGAACCTGCGGGTGTTCATCGAAAGCGCCCGGCGCAGGGGCCGCGCGCTGGACCACACGCTGTTCCACGGCCCCCCCGGTCTGGGCAAGACGACGCTTGCGCAGATCGTCGCGCGGGAACTGGGCGTCGGGTTCCGCATGACATCGGGGCCGGTGCTGGCGCGGGCCGGCGATCTGGCAGCGATCCTGACGAACCTCGAACCCCGCGACGTGCTGTTCATCGACGAGATCCACCGCCTGGCCCCGCAGGTCGAGGAGGTGCTGTATCCTGCGCTGGAGGATTTCGCGCTGGATCTGGTGATCGGCGAGGGACCGGCGGCGCGGACCGTGCGGATCGACCTGCCGCCCTTCACGCTGGTTGGCGCGACCACCCGCATGGGACTTCTGACCACCCCCTTGAGGGACCGGTTCGGCATTCCCACGCGGCTGGATTTCTACACCATCCCGGAACTGGCGCGGATCGTCGCGCGGGGGGCGTCGCGGCTGGGCGTGGC
>CAYYOE010000190.1:0-6272 GCA_964473055.1 uncultured Rhodobacterales bacterium
AATAGGCGGGCACCAGGTTCGCCACGTTGCGGTGGATGAAGAACTCGCCCGTGTCCGCCCCGAAGATCGAGGTGACGTGGACCCGGCTGTCGCAGCACGAAATCACCATCGCCCGGGGATGCTGCCCGTCCGCCGCCAGCCGCCGGTACCAGGCGCGGTTCTCGGCATGGGTTGTCGCCCGCCAGCCGTGATAGCGCTGCACCAGATAGGCCGGCAGCGGCCGCACGGGGGCGGGGATTGGGGCGGTCGGGCTGCTGTCGGCTGGCATGTCTGCTCCGGTCCGTGGCTCCACCCCTGCGGGATAAAGGCAATGTGCGGGGAATTACAGGCATTGCCGCAACCGATTGTTCAGTGGTCCCTGCCATGCTGCACGCCGACCACATCACGACGCGCATAACACTCCCATGCCAGACCCCGTCCCCCTGTCCCCCAGGGAACACCCCGTTCTCGACCGCGACCGGCTGCTGCGGCTCTATGCCGACCTTGGCGGCACCGCCGCCGACCGCGTGATCGCCCGCGCGATGGAGGATCTGGCGGTCCGCATCGTGCGCGCCGACCGCGCCCGGCGCGACGGCGACACCCGCCGCCTGCTGCGCGAGGCGCGGGGCGCGGCCTCGGTCGCCGACCAGATCGGGCTGGTGCAGGTCGCCCGCATCGCGCGCGATCTGGCACGCCTGGCTGACCGGCCCGATGCCACAGCGATCGCCGCTGTCGCCGCCCGGCTGGACCGCATGGGCGAGGTCTGCCTTGCCGCCATATGGGAGGCGGAGGGGCTGTCGCTGTAGGCGCCCCTTGCGGCGGGCGGGGACGGGGCTAGGGTCGCACCCGACCAGTGCCGGAGCCGTCGATGCCCAATGATACCGCCCCCCCCGACGCCATGGCCTTTGCGGCCAGCGACCCCGCCGCGCTGCCCCTGCATCTGGTGGAAAAGTCTTCACTGGACACGGTCCTCGCCACCCTGCCGGATCATCAGGCGACCTGGGTCAGGGCCACCGGCTTTAGCGCGGCCGCAGGCACTGTCTGCGTGCTTCCGGGGGCGGATGGCCGCCCCGCCGCCGCGCTGGCAGGCCATGGGGCCGCCACCGACCGCGCCCGGGGCCGGTTCACGCTGGCCGCCGCGCGCGATCGCCTGCCATCGGGCATCTGGCACCTGGTCCACGACCTGCCGCCCGACGCCCTGGCGACCGAGGCGCTGGGCTGGCTGTTCGCCGGCTACCGCTTTGGCCGCTACCGCACCGCGAAGCCGCCCACCGCGCAGTTGGTCGCACCTGAGGGGGTGGATGCCGCCGCGCTGGAACGCCTCGCCGCCGCCGAACGCCTGACCCGCGACCTGATCAACACGCCCGCGTCCGACATGGGGCCCGCGGACGTCGAGGCTGCCGCCCGCGCGATGGCGGGACAGTTCGGCGCGCAGATCACCGTCACCACCGGCGACGCCCTGCTGCCCGGGTTTCCGATGATCCACGCCGTCGGCCGCGCCGCCAGCGCCCCCCGCGCCCCCCGGTTGATCGACCTGACCTGGGGCGACACCGGACCCGCGCTTGTTCTTGTGGGCAAGGGCGTGTGCTTCGACACCGGGGGGCTGGACATCAAGCCTGCCTCGGGCATGGGCCTGATGAAGAAGGACATGGGCGGGGCGGCGACCGTGCTGGGGCTGGCACAGGCGATCATGGCCGCGGGCTGGCCGGTGCGGCTGCGCGTGCTGGTGCCTGCGGTCGAGAACGCCATCGCGGGCGATGCCTTCCGCCCGCAGGACATCCTGACCAGCCGCAAGGGCCTGACGGTCGAGGTCAACAATACGGATGCCGAGGGACGGCTGGTTCTTGCCGACGCCTTGGCGCTGGCGGACGAGGCCGACCCCGCCCTGATCGTCAGCATGGCCACGCTGACAGGGGCGGCGCGCGTGGCGCTGGGACCAGACCTTCCGCCGCTCTTTGCCACGCGCGCCAGTGACGCGCAGGCCGTCGTCGCTGCGGGCGGCGAGGTTGCCGATCCGATCTGGCAACTGCCCTTCTGGGACGCTTACGAAGCCATGATCGAACCCGGCATCGCCGATCTCGACAACGCGCCGTCGGGCGGCATGGCCGGGGCGATCACCGCGGCGCTGTTCCTGCGCCGCTTCGTCACCACCTGCCCGCGGTATCTGCATTTCGATATCTACGGCTGGTGCCCCAAGGATGCACCAGGGAGGACGAAGGGTGGCACCGGACAGGGCGCCCGCGCCCTTTTCGCCGCGCTGCCAGGGATGCTGGGCGTCTGATGGACCGCCGACTGACCCCCGCCAACGGCCGCGTGGCCGCTGCGCGCCTGATCGGGCAGGTGGTGGCCGACCGCTATACCGAAGGCGAGGCACGCACCGTTGCTTTGCCGGTGGCCGACCTGCTGGCCGCGCCCGGCGGCGCACGCGACCGGCAACTGGTCTTTGGGGAAGGCGTCATCGTCTATGACACTGACGACAGCTGGGCCTTCGTCGAGGCCCGGCGCGACGGCTATGTTGGCTATCTGGAGGCCCACGCCCTGCGCGACCATGTCCAGGCAACCCACGCCGTCAGCGCGCCGGCCAGCCACCTGTACCCGACCCCGAACCTGAAGCGAACCGAGGCGATGCGCCTGTCGTTCGGCGCGCGTTTGCGCATCGTGTCGGCGTCAGGCGAATTCTTCGAGACGGATCAGGGCATGTTCGTGCCGAAACCGCACATCCGCCCCGCGAACCGCCCATTCGCCGACCCGGCGACGGCGGCGCAGCTGCTGTTCGGGGTGCCGTATCTGTGGGGCGGCAATTCGGTCTGGGGGATCGACTGTTCGGGTCTGGTGCAGGCGGCGCTGCTTGCCGCCGGGTTCCCTTGTCCCGGCGACAGCGACCTGCAAGCGGCGGGCGCGGGCCAGCCGCTCGACCCCCGCGCAACAATGGCGCGCGGCGATCTTGTGTTCTGGCCCGGACATGTGGCGATGGCGGTGGATGGCGAGACGCTGATCCACGCCAACGCGCACCACATGTCCGTCGCCTACGAACCGCTCGCCGCTGCCGTCGCACGGATCGGTGCTCCCACCCTGCGCCGCCGTCCCGGACAGGTCCCCGGATAGTCCGATGCACCCGAACCCTGCCTTCCGACGTACGGCACATGTCCGCAACCTGGCCTTCGCCCGCGACAGGGGTTTCGGCGTGCTGGCAGTCAACGCCCCGGACGGACCGCTGATCTCGCACATCCCGTTCCTGCTGGACGATACAGGCCAGACGGCAGAGCTTCACCTCGTCCGCTCAAACCCCATCGTCGCCGCCGCAACCGGCCCTGTTCCGGCGGTCCTCGCCGTGTCCGGACCCGATGGCTACATCTCACCCGACTGGTATGGGCTGCCGGATCAGGTGCCGACGTGGAACTATGTCGCGGTGCACCTGCGCGGGCAACTGGAACCGGTCCCGGTGGATGGCATGCACGCGATGCTCGACCGGCTGTCTGCCGCGTTCGAGGCGCGTTTGGCGCCAAAGCGCCCATGGACCAGCACCAAGATGTCGCCCGGGACGATGGACAGGATGATGCGCCAGATTCTGCCGTTCCGCCTGCGGATCGCCACCGTGGATGGCACCTGGAAGCTCAACCAGAACAAACCCGACACCGCGCGCCAATCCGCCGCCGCTGCCGTTTCCGACCCCGGACTTGCCGCGCTGATGCGCGCCCCGCCCGATCCCGCCGATTGACCAAGCCGCCGCATGGACAGTCCCCGGGACAGGGTCCTAGGGTCAGTGCAACACGGACAGGAGACTCGCGGATGCGCCTCTACCACAGCCCCTCATCGCCCTTCGTCCGCAAGGTCATGGTCGTCCTGCACGAAACCGGACAGATCGGCGATGTCACGCTGGTGCCCGCATCGGGCACACCGGTTGCCCCCGGCACCATGCCGCTGACGCTGAACCCCCTGGGCAAGATCCCCGCGCTGGAACGTGCCGATGGGCCTGCGCTGTATGACAGCCGGGTGATCTGTCGCTTCCTGGCCGACCGCGCGGGATCGCAACTCTACCCCACCGGCCCACGCCAGTGGGATGCCCTGACGCTGGAGGCCACCGCCGACGGCATCATGGAGGCCGCTGTCCTGATGGTCTACGAGGCCCGCGTCCGGCCCGAGGCCTTTCGCTCGGCAGACTGGGTCGAGGGGCAGTGGGCCAAGGTGGACCGTGCGCTCAGCGTGCTGGAAACCCGCTGGATCAGCCACCTGCGGGGTCCGCTCGACATCGGCCAGATCGCCGTGGGCTGCGCGCTGGGCTATCTCGACTTCCGCCATGACGCCCGCGCCTGGCGCCAGGGGCGCGGCGCGCTGGACGATTGGTTCGCGGCCTTCGCCACCCGCCCGTCCATGGCGGCCACGGTTCCACCCCCCTGACACAAGCCCCCGATGACCCTTCCCCTCGGCCAGTTCCTGACGGTCTGGGCGCTTCTGGCGATGAACATCCTTTCGCCGGGCCCGAACGTCATCAACACCATCGCCACCGCCATGGGTTCGGGGCGCGCGGCGGGCCTCAGCTCGGCTGCGGGCGTGGGCCTTGGCATCGGCGGCTGGTGCCTGGGCACAAGCCTTGGTGCCGCCGCACTGTTCGCAGCCTTGCCACAGGCGCAGACCGCGCTCAGCCTGGCTGCGATCGGGCTTCTGTTGTGGTTCTCGCACCGCTACCTCAGCGGATCGGGCGCCCTTCTGCGCGGGGGGCGGCTGGGAATGGCCGAACCGATGCGCCTGTCGGTGCCGCAATCCTTCCGCCGATCACTGACGGTCAACGCGCTGAACCCCAAGGCGCTGACCACATGGATCGCGATCCTTGGCCTCTTTCCCATGGCGCAGGCCGGGGCGGGCGACCTGATGCTGCTGACATTGGGCGCCTGCACGCTGGCCGCCGGAATTCACGCCGGATATGCGCTGGTCTTTTCCACCCCCGTCGCTGCTCGCCTGTATTTGCGCGCCGCATGGGTGGTGATGGGCGCGGCGGGCCTGTTCTTCCTCGGTTTTGCCGCCAAGCTTGCATGGGGCATGCTGTCTCCGGTCCCCCTGGCCACTCCCTGATCCGGCAGACATGACCAGAGTCCTGCCGGATTCTGCGCAAGGCGCGACAGAATGCCCTGCCTGCGCTCGATTGTCCGCTGGACGCGGGGGGGGCACCCCACTAGATACGCAGTGATTTCACCGGGATGAGTCCCGGACCCCGGCCGATGCCGGCAAGTCAAGGAGATAAGCGTGTCCCACGTCGAAGAAAGCGAAGGCACCCGCCGTGACTTCCTCTACTACGCCACCGCCGGTGCCGGGGTGGTGACGGCCGGTGCCGCCATATGGCCGCTGGTCAACCAGATGAACCCTTCGGCCGACGTGCAGGCCCTCTCGTCGATCCGCGTCGATCTGTCCGCGGTCGAGCCTGGGTCACAGCTGACGGTCAAGTTCCTCGGCAAGCCGGTGTTCATCCGCCGCCGTACCGAGGCCGAGATCGAGGCCGCCCGCGCAGATGACAATGCCTCAAACCTGATCGACCGAGATGCCCGCAATCCGAACCTGCCGACCGGCGCCTCTGCCGACGACGCCAACCGCTCGATGGACGAAGCCGGAGAATGGCTGGTCATGATCGGCGTCTGCACCCACCTCGGCTGCGTGCCGCTGGGCGACGGGGCGGGTGACTTTGGCGGCTGGTTCTGCCCCTGCCACGGGTCGCACTACGACGCGGCGGGCCGCATCCGCCGCGGTCCCGCACCCGAGAACATGCACATTCCGGTGGCGCGCTTCGAAGACGAAACCACCCTGATCCTCGGGTAAGGGAGAGAAAAGACATGGCCGGAATTCCGCACGACCATTACGAACCGAAGACGCAGGGCGAAAAGTGGCTGCACCGCCGCCTGCCCGTCGTGGCGCTCGTCTACGACACGATCATGATCCCCACGCCCAGGAACCTGAACTGGATGTGGATCTGGGGCATCGTCCTGACCTTCTGCCTTGTGTTGCAGATCGTCACGGGCATCGTTCTGGTGATGCACTACACGCCGCACGTGGACCTGGCCTTCGCGTCGGTCGAACACATCATGCGCAACGTGAATGGCGGTCATATGATCCGCTACATGCACCAGAACGGCGCCATGCTGTTCTTCGCGGCGGTCTACCTGCACATCTTCCGCGGTCTCTACTACGGGTCCTACAAGGCCCCGCGCGAGATCACGTGGATCATCGGCATGCTGATCTACCTCTTGATGATGGCCACTGCCTTCATGGGCTATGTGCTGCCCTGGGGCCAGATGTCGTTCTGG
>CAYYOE010000191.1:0-6250 GCA_964473055.1 uncultured Rhodobacterales bacterium
ATGCGTCGTTGTCGAAGCTGATCGAGGTCGGCACCCGGAACTCGCGCTCGCGCTTTTTGATCTTGTCACGGTCACGCAGCGCCTCGCGCGCCACGACCTCGCCCTTCAGGGTCTTGTCGATCATCGCCCGCAGACGCGGCAGACGCGAAGTCTCGTAAGGTGCGCCTTCGGCGTCCTGGACCCAGAAAACCGCCGTGGCGTAGCCGTCCTTCGACGTGTAGGTGCGCGCGTCCACCACGTTCGCCCCCACAAGCGCCAGCGCTCCCGCCAGACGCGAGAAGATGCCGGGATGGTCGGACAGCGCGAAGGCCGCCCGCGTGGCATCACGATCTTCGTCGGGGAGCAAGTCTATCCGGATCTCGTCGGGGCCGATGTCGCGCAGCAGCCGTGCAAAGACCACATGGGCGGACGCGGGCATCCCCTGCCAGTAGGGGCCATAGTGCCGATCCAGCTCGCGCTTCACGTAATTCCGGTCCCAGTCGGCCAGCGCCGCCGTCAGGGCCGCCTTCGCCTCGTCCTCGCGCGCTTCGCGGTTGACGGCTTCCAGCCCCTTTTCCAGCGCTTCGGCCGTCTGGCGATAGAGGCCCCGCAGCAATGTGGCCTTCCAGTTGTTCCAGGTGCCGGGCCCCACACCGCGGATGTCGCAGACCGTCAGCACGGTCAGAAGGTCCAGCCGCCTCTTCGATTTCACCGCCTTGGCGAAATCGCGCACGGTACGCGGATCGGCAATGTCGCGTTTCTGCGCCACGTCGGACATCAGCAGGTGATAGCGCACCAGCCATTCCACCGTGTCGCATTCCTCGGGGTCGAGGCCCAGGCGCGGCGCGACCCGGCGCGCGATCTGCGCCCCCAGCACGGAATGATCCTCGGGCCGTCCCTTGCCGATGTCATGGAGCAGAAGCGCCACATACAGCACCCGGCGGTTGACGCCGTGCTTCAGGATGCGACTGGCGATCGGCAGTTCCTCTACCAGTTCGCCGCGCTCGATGGCCGCGAGCGTCGAGATGCACTGGATGGTGTGTTCGTCCACCGTGTAGTGGTGATACATGTTGAACTGCATCATCGCCACGATCGGCTCGAACTCCGGTATGAAGGCGCCGATGTAGCCCAGTTCGTTCATCCGGCGCAGCGCGCGTTCGGGGTTCCCGTGGTCCAGCATGAGCGCCAGGAAGATGCGCCGGGCCTCCGGATTTTCGCGCAAGTCGTCGTCGATCAGGTGGCGGCTGGCGTCGAGCAGGCGCATCGCCTGGGGATGAAGGAGATAGCCCGTGCGCAGCGCCTCGTCGAAGATTCGCAACAGGTTCAGCGGGTCCTTCCGGAACGCGTCGGGATCGGCCAGCGCAAGGCGGCCCTGCTGCACCACGAAGGGCGTGCGCACCGGCTTCTTGCGCTTGAGAAACCGCAGGAGTGCGGGCTCGGTCTTGACGTGCCGCGCTTCCAGGTCGGTCAGGAAGATGCGGGTCAGCTCGCCCACGCGGGTCGCATGGCGAAAGTAGTCCTGCATGAAATGCTCGACCGCGCGCCGCCCGCCGCGATCCTGATAGCCCATCCGCTCGGCCACCGGGACCTGCATGTCGAAGGTCAGCTGGTCCATCGCGCGGCCCGCGATCAGATGCAGGTGGCAGCGCACCGCCATCAGGAAGGTCTCGGCCTTCACGAACTGGTCGTGTTCGGCGGGGGTGAAGATGCCCTTCGTCACCAGGTCGGCCACGTCGGTCACGCCATGGATGTACTTGTCGATCCAGTAGAGCGACTGCAGGTCGCGCAGGCCGCCCTTGCCCTCCTTGACGTTGGGTTCCACCACATAGCGCTGGCCGCCCTGCTTGCGGTGGCGTTCGGACCGTTCGGCAAGTTTTGCCTCGATGAATTCGGCGATCGTGCCCTTGAAAAGGCCGGTCCACAGCTGGGCGCGCAGGTCCTCGGCCAGGTCCGCATCACCCCCGAGAAAGCGATGCTCCAGCACCGCCGTGCGCACGGTCATGTCGTCGCGGGCCATGCGCAGGCAATCGGCAACCGTCCGGCTGGCGTGGCCGACCTTCAGGTGCAGGTCCCACAGGATGTAGAGCATCGACTCGATCACGCTCTCTGCCCAGGGGGTTAGCTTCCAGGGCGTCAGGAACAGAAGGTCGATGTCCGAGAACGGCGCCATCTCGCCCCGGCCGTAGCCCCCAACCGCGATCAGCGCGATGCGTTCTGAAGCCGTGGGGTTGGGCAGCGGATGAAGCTGACGGGTGGCGACATCAAAGGTGGCCAAAACGATGGCGTCGGTAAGGGCGGCGTAGTCGGCCACGGCCGGACGGGCATCGAGCGGGGCTGCAGCGAGGCGGGCCGCGATCGACGCGCGATGCGTTTTCATCGTCTCGGCCAGCACTGCAACGGTGCGCGCCCGGAGGTCCCGGGGGTCTTCGGTGCCGACCCCGTCCCTAGTCGCGGCAAGGCGCGAGAGGATTTCCGAGCACAGAGTAACGGCTGTTGTCCGCTCGACCGGACCAACCGGCAGGTCGGCGGAAATCGTATCGCTCATATGGGCAGGCGTCAGGATCCGGCGCCCGCGAAGGCGCGCGGCGCCGGATCGACAATGACAACCTGACCGTTCTGGATCTGCCCGACCGCAAGCGCCCGCTGGTTTGTCCCGTCCGAGCGCAGACGGAAGACGCCGTTGACCCCGGCAAAACCCTGCGCCTGTGTCAGGGCCCGGCCCGACAGGGCGTCCGACTGTCCCGATCGCGCCAGCGCCCCGATCGCGGCGATCCCGTCATAGGCCAGCCCGGCAATCGGATGCGGCGCCGCCCCGTAGGCCCCGTTGTAGCGTGCCTGGAACGACGCGGACAGGCCGGGATCGGGCAGCGCGAACCAGCCGCCACGCAGGCCGGGTACCGAAAGCGCCGACGCCGGAATATCCCAGCGCTGCAACCCGATGAATTGGAAGGCATCGGGTGTAAGGCCGTTCTCGGGCAGAAGCTGCGCGAGGAACGGCAGTGCGCCCGATGTCCCCGAGGTCAGGAACACGGCATTGGCCCCGGACGACCGTGCCTGCGCGGCGATCAGCGGGATCGCGTCGATCACGCCCTGTTGGGACAACGGAAAGGACGCCACGCCGACCACCTGCGCGCCAGCCCCACCGGCGGCACTCCGGATCGCGTCGCGGCCGATCTCCTCGGCGGCATCCTGGCCATGCACGATCAGGATCCGGTCGCGCCCCTGCGACCGGGCATAGCGGGTCAGCCGATCGGCGGTATTCTGGAAGGTATTGCCCAGGATGAACACGTTGCGTCCCGCGACCGACGGGTTGTTGGTGAAGGCCAGTACGTTCACGCCGCGTGCCGCCGCTGCCACGCCCGCGGCCGCGGCCTCTTCGGCATAGACTGGCCCAAGGATGATTCCGGCCCCGTCCTCGACGGCCCGCGCCACCGCGGATGTCGCCCCGGCCGCCGCGCCGCCGGTCGGATAGACCCGAAGGTCGATCTGGGCGCCCGAGACATCCGCCGCTGCCAGCCGCGCCGCGTTCTCAAGGCTGCGGGCCAGCACATCGTCGGCCGCGTTGCCGGCCCCGGACGGAACCAGAAGCGCCACCTGAACTCTGCCCCCCGGTCCGACCTGCGGGCCGCTTGTCATCGCGATCGGTTCGCAAGCGGCAAGCCAAAGGATGGCCAGGCCCGCCACGATTCGCCCGGCGACATGCCGCAACCGACCGAACACGGTTCCGCGCGCTGTTGACTCACCCATCGATCCGGCCCCCTTGTCCTATTCGCGCCACGTCCGTGCAGCCGCGGGGACAGTATGACCAACAGTTCGGCAAGTAAACGTCGAGAAGCCGAGGATGCCATGACCGCCACATCCCGTCCCGAACCCAGGGGTGCGTCGGTGCTCGATCCCGCCCTTCACATCGTGTCGACCCCGATCGGCAATGCCCGCGATATCACCCTTCGCGCGCTCGACGTGCTGCGCGATGCCGACGTGCTCGCCGCCGAGGATACACGGCGCCTGCGCCAGCTGATGACGATCCACGGTATCGCGCCGGGTCGCCGTCCCCTGCTGCCCTACCACGACCACAACGGAGCCGAACAACGCCCGCGCCTTCTGACCGCACTGGCCGAAGGAAAATCCGTAGCCTATGCCTCGGACGCGGGAACGCCGCTGGTGGCGGATCCGGGGTACCAGCTTGTCAGGGCCGCGCGTGAGGCCGGGCATCGCGTGGTGGCGGTGCCGGGCCCATCGGCGGTCCTGACAGCGCTGGCGTCCTCCGGGCTGCCGACCGACCGGTTCCTTTTTGCCGGGTTCCTGCCGCCAGCCGACTCGGCGCGCCGGGCCGTCCTGGCCGAACTTGCCGGCATTCCCGCAACCCTGGTGTTCTTCGAAAGCCCCGGGCGCGTGAACGAAACCTTTACCGCACTGTGCGAAGTTCTGGGCAACCGGACAGCTGCGCTGTGCCGCGAACTCACAAAACGGTTCGAGGAAACCAGGGTAGGCACCCTGTCCGAGATTTCCGCCGGACTCGCCGCCCGGCCTGCGAGGGGAGAGATCGTGATCCTGATCGACCGCGCCCGGGACATGACCAGCACGGCGGACCTCGAGGCCGCGCTGGACAGTGCGCTTGCGACGATGCGGGTGCGCGATGCCGCCGACATGGTGTCTCGCGCGCTGGGCCTGCCCCGCCGGTCCGTGTATCAGGCGGCCTTGCAGCGGGCCAAGGACATGCAGGGGGACCCAGAGTGACGCATCCAGGCAACAGCCACCGCGGGCGCATGTCCGACGCTTCGGGACGCGCCGCCGAAGCCGCAGTTGCCCGGGACTACGGCAGCCGCGGCTTCACGGTCCTGTCGTCGCGCTGGCGCGGCAAATCCGGCGAACTCGATCTTGTCACCGAACAGGCGGGCCATCTGGTTTTCGTCGAGGTCAAGTCCGGCACCACCCATGCCTTGGCGGCGGAACGGGTGTCTGCCGTTCAGATCACCCGGATCCACGCCGCCGCGCAGGAATACATGGCAGTCCGGGGATTGTCGCAAGATACCGACTGCCGGTTCGATGTGGCGCTGGTCGATCGACTTGGCCAGCTTGCCATCCTCGAAAACGCCCTCGCCGCCTGACCGCGGCGCCCGACTGTGCGGTCTTGTCCTTTTGCCGCCCATCGGCGATGACCGGGCCGAACAGTCCGGGGGTCAGCCATGGGTCTGAAGGTCGCCTTGCAGATGGACCCGATCGGGTCGGTCAACATCGACGCAGACAGCACGTTCCGCCTGGCCGAAGAGGCGCAGGCCCGCGGCCACACGCTTTTCTACTACACTCCCGACAAGCTGGCCTACCAGTCCGGACGGGTCACGGCGCGTGGGTTTCCGATCACCGTGCGCCGGGTCCGCGGCGACCATGTGACCCACGGCGCCGAGGCCGAGGTCGACCTTGCCGGTTTCGACGTGGTCTGGCTGCGCCAGGATCCGCCCTTCGACATGGGCTACATCACCACGACCCACATCCTCGAGCATCTTCCGCCCGCCACCATCGTGGCGAACGATCCGTTCTGGGTGCGCAACTCGCCCGAGAAACTGCTGGTTCTGCGCTTTCCCGAGCTTACACCGCCCACCACCATCGCGCGCGACCTCGCCACCTTGCGCGCCTTCAAGGCACAGCACGGCGACATCATCCTGAAGCCGCTCTACGGCAATGGCGGTGCGGGCATCTTCCGGCTCGACCCGAACGACCGCAACCTCGCCTCGCTCTGGGAGCTCTTCACCGGAATGAGCCGCGAACCCCTGATCGCACAACGTTACCTGCCCGACGTCGCCCGGGGCGACAAGCGCATCATTCTTGTCGACGGCGAGCCGGTGGGCGCGATCAACCGGGTGCCACAGGCTGGCGAGACCCGGTCGAACCTGCATGCCGGGGGCAGAGCCGAACCCGTCGGCCTGACCGACCGCGACCGCGAGATCTGCGCCGCCATCGGCCCGGTCCTGCGCGAGAAGGGCCAGATCTTTGTCGGCATCGACGTGATCGGCGACTACCTGACGGAAATCAACGTCACCTCGCCTACCGGCATCCAGGAGCTCGAACGCTTCGATGGCACCAATGTCGCCGCCCGGATCTGGGAGGCGGTCGAGGTCCGGCATAGCGCCCGCGCGGGCTGAGCGGAATACTCCCGGTCGTTTCGACTTGGTCCAAATATCCTCGGGGGGCGCCTGCTGCAGGCAGGCGGTGGGGGGCAGACAGCCCCCCGAACCGCCCGACGACCGGCACGCCCTCAGACCGCCTCGCGCCG
>CAYYOE010000192.1:0-6221 GCA_964473055.1 uncultured Rhodobacterales bacterium
GGCCCTTCGGCAAAGGCCGCCACGACCGACAGGATCGGGTACTCGTCGATCATCGACGGCGCGCGGTCCGGCGGCACCTCGATGCCGCGCATGGCACCGGAAAACCGCGCGCGCAGGTCCGCGACCGGCTCGCCGCCTTCCTCGCGGACATTCTCGAACGCCAGCTCCGCCCCCATCTCGCGCAGCGTCTCGTACAGCCCCGCCCGCGTCGGGTTCAGCCCGATCCCCGGCACCAGCACGTCCGACCCCGGCACGATCAGCCCGGCGCAGACCGGAAATGCGGCGGACGACGGATCGCGCGGCACGGTGATCGCTTGGGGCTTCAGCTCGGGCTGACCGCGCAGCACGATCACCCGGCCCTCGTTCGTGTCCGACACCTCGACCTCGGCGCCGAACCCCCGCAGCATCCGTTCCGAATGGTCCCGCGTCGCCTCGCGCTCGATCACGACCGTCTCTCCCGGCGCGTTCAGCCCCGCCAGCAGCACGGCGGATTTCACCTGCGCCGAGGGCACCGGCACCGTGTAGCGCACCGGCACCGGATCCGCCGCGCCCACCACCGTCATCGGCAACCGCCCGCCCGCGCGCCCGTAGGCCCGTGCCCCGTACAGCGCCAGCGGATCGGTCACCCGCCCCATCGGGCGCTTGCGCAAGCTGGCATCGCCGGTGAACGTCGCGGTGATCGGCGTCGTCGCCATCGCCCCCATGATCAGCCGCACGCCGGTGCCGGAATTGCCGCAG
This sequence comes from uncultured Rhodobacterales bacterium, assembly GCA_964473055.1. Classification (GTDB taxonomy): domain Bacteria; phylum Pseudomonadota; class Alphaproteobacteria; order Rhodobacterales; family Rhodobacteraceae; genus UBA996. Next base: position 739 of record CAYYOE010000192.1, read on the forward strand.
TCGATCACGTCGGCCGGTTCCGCGAACCCGCCCACGCCCACGCCCTGCACCCGCCAGGATCCGGGCCCCGGATGTTCCACCTCCGCCCCGAAAGCCGCCATCGCCTTCGCGGTGTCCAGCACATCCTGCCCTTCCAGCAGCCCCTCGATCCGCGTCTCGCCCACCGCCATCGCCCCCAGGATCAGCGACCGGTGGCTGATAGACTTGTCGCCCGGCACAGGGGCCGTGCCGGTCAGCGGCCCCGCGGGCCGGGCGGTCATGGGCAGGGCGGGACCGTGGGACGACATCGGGGCACTCCTTCGGGGCACATGTGCAGGCGGGGCGGGGTTAGCGCAACCGGCGCCCGCGGTCCATGCCCAGCCCGCGCGTCCCCGCCAAGGGAAACGGGCGCAGGGGTTTCCCCCCGCGCCCGCCCGGTCCGTGCTGTCGCGGCCTACTGCAGCGCTGCGTCGGTGATCGCGTGGGTCCAGGCCAAGCCCTCCGGCGCCTTCGTGATCGCCGGGCTTTCGGCCGAGATCGCGTTCAGGAGTGCTGCCACCGTGGCGTCGAAATCCGCCGGATCCAGCGCGCCGTTCGACCCGGCCGTCAGCTTCGCCACCTCGCCCATCATGTAGGTCTGGTGTTCCAGGCTCTGCAGCCCGGTCTGGTCGGCATCCACCACGATCTGCGCGGCTTCCCCGGGGTTCTCCTCGGCGTATTTCCACCCCTTCATGCTGGCCCGCACGAAGCGCGCCATCTGGTCGGCGAAGGCCGCGTCCGACAGGCGATCCTCCAGCACATAGAGCCCGTCTTCCAGCACCTTGATGCCTTCGTCGGCATAGCTGAAGAAGGCCAGGTCATCCGGCGCATAGCCCGCGTCCAGCACCTGCCCGTATTCGTTGTAGGTCATCACGCTGATGCAGGGCGCATCGCCGTTCAGCAACGCCTCGACATCGAAGGCCTGCTTCAGCACGTTCACCCCGTCCGCGCTGCCATCCGTGGCCAGGCCCAGCGAGGCCATCCAGGCATAGAACGGATACTCGTTGCCGAAGAACCAGACCCCCAGCGTTTGCCCGGGGAAGTCGGCGGTCGACGTCACGCCCAGATCCTTGCGGCAGACAAAGGACAGCGCCTGCCCCTTGAAGGGCTGCGCGATGTTCACCAGCGGCACGCCCCGCTCCCGCGCTGCCAGCGCCGCCGGCATCCATGTCGTGATCACGTCGGCGCCGCCGCCCGCGATCACCTGTTCGGGCGCGATGTCGGGACCGCCCGGCAGAATCGTCACGTTCAGGTTCTCTTCGGCGTAGAACCCTTTCGCCTCGGCCACATAGTACCCGGCGAACTGCGCCTGCGTCACCCATTTGAGTTGCAGGCGCACATTGTCCTGCGCCATCGCGGCCCCGCTCGCCAGCCCGGCCATCACACCGGCCGCCAGCATCGCCATCCCCAGTATTTTCATTCTATCGAACCTCTCTGTCGCGGTCTGTTGTACCAGTCTTGCCCCTCATCCCCCGGACCGCTGCGAAGGATGCCAGAACGTTGCGCGCCGCTCGATCGCGGCCACGATGCCGTAGAACGCCGTGCCGGCCAGCGCCGCGACGAAAATCTGCGCCCAGACCATCGGCAAGGCAAGCGATCCCACCGCGGTCGAGATCCGAAAGCCCATGCCACGGGTCGGCGAGCCGAAGAATTCGGCAACGATCGCCCCGATCAGCGCCAGCGTCGTGGCAATCTTCAACCCGTTGAACAGAAAGGGCAGCGCGGCGGGCAGGCGCAGCTTGACCAGCGTCGTCCAGTAGCCCGCGGCATAGGTGCGCATCAGGTCGCGCTGCATTGCCTCGGACGCCTGCAACCCCGCGACCGCGTTGATCAGAACCGGGAAGAACACCATTGCGGTCACCACCGCCGCCTTCGATTCCCAGCCAAAGCCGAACCACGTCACCATGATCGGCGCCACCCCCACGATGGGCAGCGCGGCCACGAAGTTGCCCACCGGCAGAAGGCCCCGTGTCAGAAAGGGCGACCGGTCGATCGCCACCGCCACCAGCACCGCCGCGCTGCAACCGATGGCATAGCCCGACAGCGCGCCCTTCACGATGGTCTGCACGAAATCGCCCCAGAGCAGCGGCACATTCCCCGCCACGGTGGCCGCGATGACCGATGGCGCCGGCAGGATCACCTGCGAGATGCCCAGCCCCCGCACCGCGCCTTCCCACAGGACCAGAACCGCCAGGCCGAACAACACAGGCACGGCCACCTGCACCGCGGTCCCGCCACCACGGCGCGCCAGCCCGAGATTCACCGCCCACAGCGCCAGCCAGCCGCCGATCCCGCCCAGAAGCCAGGTCATGCCCGCCCCCCCATGCGCCGCACCGCCGCGCGCTCGATCCCGCCCACGACCAGGATCAACCCGCCTGCCAGGATCGCCGCGGCAAACAGCGACGCCCACATCAGAAGCGGCTGGCCGAACTGGGACGCCACCAGCATCCGCGCCCCCAGGCCTTCGACCGCGCCCGTGGGCAACTCGCCCACGATGGCCCCCACCAGCGCCGCGGCCACCGCCACCTTCAGCGAGGCGAACAGATAGGGCACCGAGGCCGGCAACCGCAGCTTCCAGAACCCCTGCGCGCCGCTCGCCCCATAGGTGGACAACAGGTCCAGCTGCATCGCATCGGGCGACCGCAGTCCCTTCACCATGCCCACCAGCACCGGGAAGAACGACAGGTAGGCCGCGATCAGCGTCTTGGACACCAGCCGGTTCTCGACCCCCAGCCGGTCGCCCAGACCAAGCGAATTCGACAGCACCACGATCATCGGCGCCAGCGCCACGATGGGAATCGTCTGGCTGATGACCGCCCAGGGCATCACCGACAGGTCCATCACCCGGCTGTGGACGATCCCCACCGCCAGCAGCATTCCCACCACCAGCCCCAGGGCAAAGCCCGTCGCGGTGGACTGCAAGGTGACCAGACCGTGATAGACCAGACTGCGCTTGGACAGCGGCGGCTCGGACGCCACGCCATCCCACAGCGCCGAAGCCACCTGGTGCGGCGGCGGCAGGCGCGGGCGGCGCTGGTTCATCGTATCGGCCACCACCTCGGCGAAGCTCAGTTCCACCCCCTGCCGTTCGGCGGTTGCCAGCGTCAGCTTCGAGTTCATCGCCACGGCGCCCAGGTACCAGACCACGAAGATGGCCCCCAGGACGGCCAGCACGGGCAGGACAAGGCTCATCGCGCCCTTCACCGTGGCCCCCCCTGCGGCCAGGCGATCAGTGCCACCGCAACCACCCCCAGCGCGATCCCGGCCATCTGCAACCCGCCGGGCCGTTCGCCGAACCACAGGATCGCAACCAGGGTCAGCAGCACCAGCTGCACCACCGATGACACCGACACCGCCAGTGCCAGCCCGCTTTCCCGCATCAGGCGCACCATCATCACGTTGCCGACGCTGAACAGCGCCAGCGCGCCCAGCAGCGTGGCCACATGCCCGGACCCGGCATAGGTGCGCAACACCGAATTGGCAAAGATGAACATCGTCATCGTGCCGCCCAACCACAGGATCGACCCGCCGCTCATCCGCAACGGCTCCCGTCTCGCGCCCTGCGCGCAACCACCGGCGACCCTGCCCAGGACTCGGCCCCGAACCCGGCGCGCCGCCTCCCGTGCTTCGACGTGGTCCAAGTATCCTCGGGGGCAGGCCGTCCGCAGGACGGACGCAGGGGGCAGACAGCCCCCTGTCCGCACCCTCCGCCCTTGCTGGTCTCACACCTCATAGGCATGCCCGGCGCGCAGCCCCTCGCGCACGCGGTGCGCGATGTCCAGGAATTCCCGGCTGTCGCGGATATCCAGCGGCCGCTCGCGCGGCAGGGGGCTTTCGATCACATCGGTGATCCGGCCCGGCCGGGGCGACATCACCACGATTTTCGTGGACAGGTAGACCGCCTCGGGGATCGAGTGCGTCACGAACAGGATCGTCTTGCCCGTGGCGTTCCACAGCCGCAGCAGTTCCTCGTTCAGCCGGTCGCGCACGATCTCGTCCAGCGCGCCGAAGGGTTCGTCCATCAGCAGGATGTCGGCATCGAACGCCAGCGCCCGTGCGATGCTGGCGCGCTGCTGCATCCCGCCCGACAACTGCCAGGGGAACTTGCCGCCGAACCCGTCCAGTTCCACCAGCTTCAGGACGCGGGCCACCCGCTCGGCCTGTTCCGCGCGGCCAAACCCCATGATCTCCAGCGGCAGCGCGATGTTCCGCTCGATCGTGCGCCAGGGATACAGCCCCGCCGCCTGGAACACATAGCCATAGGCCCGCGCCCGCCGCGCATCGTCCGGCGCCATCCCGTTGACCGACAGCCGTCCCCCGGTCGGCGCCTCCAGCGCCGCAACGCAGCGCAGGAAGGTCGTCTTGCCGCAGCCCGACGGCCCGATGAAGGACACGAACTCACCCCGACCCACGGCCAGGTCCACGTCCTTCAGCGCATGGACCGGCCCGTCGGCAGTGGTGAAGGTCAGCGACACGGCCTGCGCGTCGATCACGGCTGCCCCATCCGCCAGCGTTCCGGCTGTCCTGCCAACTGTCCCGTCCTCGCCCCGCGCCTCACCTTCCACCCGTCACCTCGATGCCCGCATCCCCGCCACCCCGACTTGCCAGAAACTCTGCCCCGGTGCCACCCATCTGGGCAAGCGGGTCCTGTCAGGTCGCGCGGGCCGCGGGCGGGACGATCGTTGTGAAAGCGCCGCTCGGGCCAAGGTCGCCCCCGCCCTGGTGCACGCCGCCCCCACACGGCAGGGGCGGCCCAGGATCACACATGCCGCGTCAGACCGCCATCCACCCGCAAGCTCTGCCCCGTGACATAGCCCGCCCCGTCCGAACACAGGAAGGCGACTGTCGCCGCAACTTCCTCCATCCGGCCATAGCGCCCCATCGGCGCCATCGCCGCGCGCTCCGGCCTTGCGGGCAGGCTGTCGATCCAGCCGGGCAGAACGTTGTTCATGCGGATGCCCCGCGCGGCATACTCGTCCGAGAACAGCTTGGTGAACGCCGCCAGCCCTCCGCGCGCCACGGCCGAGGTCGGGAACAGCGGCGATGGTTCCGCCACCCAGGCGGTCGAGATGTTCACGATCGCCCCGCTTCCCCCCGCCAGCATGTGGGGCACCACCGCCCGCACCGCGCGGACGACGTTCAGGAAATAGACTTCAATCCCCTCGATCCAGTCGGCATCGGTCAGATCGAGCAGGGGCTTGCGCGGCCCGTGCCCGGCCGAGTTCACCAAGACGTCGATCCGCCCCCAGCGGTCCATCGCCCCCGTGACCAGCCGGGCAATATCGGCCTCCGACCGGTTCGACCCGGTCACCCCCAGGCCACCCAGCCGTTCCGCCAGCGCCTGGCCCTTGCCCGACGACGACAGCACGCCAACCGCATACCCGTCCGCCGCCAGCCGCTCGGCACAGGCCGCCCCCATGCCCGACCCGCCCCCGATGACCAGCGCGACCTTCATGGCGCGATCC
>CAYYOE010000193.1:0-6178 GCA_964473055.1 uncultured Rhodobacterales bacterium
GGTCCAGCCGGACCAACCGATTTCCCGGCCCGGAGAAGCCTTGCCCAACGCCCCCTGAAGGGAGACAGACGATGAACCGACCGCTCATGTCCAAGGCGACCGCCGTTTGGCTCGTGGACAACACCACGCTCAGCTTCCGCCAGATCGCCGACTTCTGCGGCCTGCACGAACTGGAAGTTCAGGGCATCGCCGATGGCGACGTGGCGGGCAGCATCAAGGGGTTCGACCCGGTCGCCAACAACCAGCTCGATCCGATCGAGATCGAGCGGGGCGAGAAGGACCCGATCTACAAGCTGCGGCTCAAGCACAACCCGGCCGCCGAGGGCGAGGAAGTGCGCCGCGGCCCGCGCTACACGCCGCTGTCCAAGCGCCAGGACCGCCCCGCCGCGATCCTGTGGCTGGTCAAGTTTCACCCCGAACTCGCCGACAGCCAGATCGGCAAGCTCGTCGGCACCACGAAACCCACGATCCTGTCGATCCGAGAACGGTCGCACTGGAACATATCGAACATCACGCCGATCGACCCCGTGGCGCTGGGCCTGTGCCGTCAGTCGGAACTGGATGCCGCCGTGCAGAAGGCCGCCAAGAAGAAGGCGGCCGAAGGCGGCCTGATGTCGGATGACGAACGCCGCAAGCTGGTGTCGACCGAGCAGTCGCTTGGCATGGCCCCCGAACCGCGCCTTCCCAGTGCGATCGCCGGGCTGGAAACCTTCAGCCTGTCCGACCCCCGTGACGACGAACCCGAGGACGAACCCGCGCTGCCGAATGCCGACAGCCTGTTCAACCTGCCCGCGGGCGGCGGCACCGACGAGGACGAGGACGACGATCTGGACCCGCGCGACCGGCGTTGACCCAGGCCGCCCGCAGCCGGGCGCAGCCTGCGCCGGACGTCCCCGCGCAGCGCTACCCGTGCAGCAGTACGCTGTCCTCGGGGGCCTCGGCCCGGTCGGTCAGCCCATAGTCGCGGATGACGCCCGCCACGCGCAGCCGGTAGCCCGCGAACATGCCCGCGCGGCCCGCCGTCTGCGCGCCGCGATGGGCGCCGAGGCAGCGCCAGGCGCGCACCGCCTCCTCATCGCGCCAGAACGACAGGGATAGCAGCTTGCCGGGGGTCGTCAGGCTCTGGAACCGCTCGACGCTGATGAACCCGTCCTGCGTTTCCAGCAGCGGCCGCATCTTCGCCGCCATGGCCAGATAATCCTCGATCCGCCCGTCGGCCGGTTCCACCTCGAAGATGACGGCGATCATCCCGGTCTCCCTCAGTAGCTGCGCCGCGCCTTCAGGGCCGCGGCGATGGTTCCATCGTCCAGGTAGTCCAGTTCGCCCCCCACCGGCACGCCCTGCGCCAGCGAGGTGATGCGCACGCCTTCCAGCCGTGCCACCGCATCGGCGATGTAATGCGCGGTGGTCTGCCCCTCGACCGTGGCATCCAGCGCCAGGATCACCTCGGCCACCCCCTCGGCCCGCACCCGCGCGACAAGGTCCGGGATGCGCAGGTCCTCCGGCCCGACGCCGTCCAGCGCCGACATCAGGCCGCCAAGGACATGGTAGCGCCCGCCGAACACGCCGGCACGCTCCATCGCCCAGAGGTCGCCGAGGTCGCCCACCACGCAGATCTCGCCCGTCCCGCGCGCGGGATCGGCGCAGATCGCGCAGACCGGCCCGGTGGCGAGGTTGCCGCAAACCGGGCAGTCGTGCACCGCCTCGCCCGCGCGACGGATCGCCTCGGCCATCGGCAGCATGTGCGTGGCGCGCCGCCGCAAAAGCCACAGCACGGCCCGGCGGGCCGATCGCGGCCCGAGACCTGGTAGCCTGGCCATCGCCTCGATCAGCGCCTCGACCTCGCCGCCCGTCTCCCGCAGTGCCATCAGGTCAGAACGGCAGCTTCATGCCGGGTGGCAGGCCGAGCCCTTCGGTCAGCTTCGCCATCTCCTCGGCCTCGCGGGCCTTGGCACGGGACTGGGCGTCCTTGATCGCGGCCAGGATCAGGTCCTCGACCACGTCCTTCTGCGTGGGGTCGAAGATCGAGGGGTCGATGTCCAGCGCCACAAGCTCGCCCTTGGCCGTGGCCGTCGCCTTCACCAGCCCGGCGCCGCTTTCGCCGGTGACCATGGTCTGGGCGAGACCGTCCTGGACCTCGGTCAGCTTCGTCTGCATCTCCTGCGCGGCCTTCATCATCTTGGCCATGTCGCCGAGGCCGCCAAGCCCCCCAAGTCCCTTCAGCATGTCGCCTCTCCCTGCCGGATGTCACCCCTGGCAGATACGCCCCCGCGCCGGTATCGGCAAGGCGCGGCCTTTCCCCTCACCCTTGTCCAAATACCTTCGGGGGGAAACACACCGCAGGTGTGTTGGGGGGGCAGCGCCCCCCTTCGCGGCGAATCTGAGCCCGACCAACCCCGGGGGGGGCGTACCGGTGTCGTCAGGGATCGTCAGTCGTCCTCGAACGGGTCCCAGTCGTCGGGGATCCCCGGCAGGACGGCATGGCCCGGTGCCTCTGCCTCGGTCCGATCCGCCGCATCGGGCTGGGGCGGTGGCGCCATTGACCGGACATCGCGGACCCTGGCCTCGGGAAAGGCCGCGAGGACGGCCTGCACCAGAGGATGGTCGGCAGCCAGCGCGCGGGCGGTTTCATCCGACGCCCGGCGCGCCTCGGCCAGCGATGGTGCGCCGCCGTCCGCCACCACGCTGACGCCCCAGCGCAGGCCGGTCCAGGCCGTCAGACGGTCGCCCAGGCGCGCGGCGAGGTCGGGGCGCGCGCCGGGGGCGGGTTCGAACTCGATCCTGCCGGGGCCGATGCGGACCGGGCGCAGATGCGCCTCGACTTCGGTCAGGAGCACCATGTCGCGCTTGTCGCGGATCAGGGCGACAATGGCCGCAAGGTCGGTCGGCACGCCCTCGGGTGCCGCCCCGGTCGCCAGCGCAAGGGCCGTTCCGGGCCCCTGCACGGCGCGGGTGCCCGTGCTGCCGGGGCTGCCGTGCGGCGGCGATCCGGAATGGCCTTCGCCCGGTGCGGCCGACCCGGCCGCGTGTGTCGCCCCCGGCCCCCCGTCGTTTCCGCCGCCCATTCGTGGCCCGCGATCACGACCGCCCGCGGGCGGCGCGGCCTGCAACTGGCGCACCAGATCCTCGGGCGCGGGCAGGTCGGCGACATGGGTCAGCCGGATCACCGCCATCTCGGCGGCCATCATGGCATTCGGTGCCACCGCCACCTCTTCCAGCGCCTTCAGAAGCATCTGCCACATCCGGCTGAGCACCCGCATCGAGACCCGGCCCGCCAGGTCGCGCCCGCGTTCGCGCTCGTCCGGGCCCACGGTGGGGTCGTCCGCGGCGCCCGGCGTCACCTTGATGACACTCAGCCAGTGCGTGACCTCGGCCATGTCGCGCAGCACCGCCACCGGGTCCGCGCCGGCGGCATATTGTGCGCCCAGTTCCTCCAGCGCGCCCGCCGCATCACCCGCCAGCACGCGCTCGACCAGGTCCATCACCCGGCCCCGGTCGGCCAGCCCCAGCATGGCGCGCACCTGGTCGGCCCCCGTCTCGCCCGCGCCGTGGCTGATCGCCTGGTCCAGAAGGCTCATCGCGTCGCGGACTGACCCCTCGGCCGCCCGTGCGATCAGCGCGAGGGCATCGCCCGCAATGCCCGCGCCTTCCAGCGCCGCGATCCGGGCCAGATGCGCGATCATCACCTCGGGCTCGATCCGGCGCAGGTCGAACCGCTGGCAGCGCGACAGGACCGTCACCGGCACCTTGCGGATTTCCGTGGTGGCGAAGATGAATTTCACATGCGCGGGCGGTTCTTCCAGCGTCTTCAGAAGCGCGTTGAAGGCATTGGTCGACAGCATGTGGACTTCGTCGATGATGTAGACCTTGTAGCGTGCCGATGCCGCCCGGTAGTGCACGCTGTCGATGATCTCGCGGATGTCGCCGACGCCGGTGCGGCTGGCCGCGTCCATTTCCAGCACGTCCACATGGCGGCCCTCGGCGATCGCCACGCAATGCTCGCAGATCCCGCAGGGTTCGGTCGTGGGGCCGCCGGTGCCGTCGGGGCCGATGCAGTTCATCCCCTTGGCAATGATCCGCGCGGTGGTCGTCTTGCCGGTGCCGCGGATGCCGGTCATCACGAAGGCCTGCGCGATGCGGTCGGCGGCAAAGGCGTTCTTCAGCGTGCGCACCATCGCGTCCTGCCCGATCAGGTCGGCGAAGGTCTGCGGCCGGTACTTGCGGGCAAGGACCTGATAGGCGGGCTGGTCGGTCATGGAGGAATCCGGGGGACAGGAACCCGGTCAGCCTATGCGTCACAAAAGCCGCAGTCCACCCGGCGCGTCCCGGTCTTTCCCCGATCCGGCCTTTCCGGCGCCCGAAACCTGCGCGACATTGCCGGCAGAAAAGGACGAGTGCCCATGTTCACCCTGTGCGAATTAACCCTTGGTCCCGGCCGTATCGGGATCTGCCCGCTGCCCGGACGCTGGGGCGACTATGCGGGCGACCTGGCGCAGATTGCCGCATGGCGCCCCGATCTGGTCATCTCGCTGATCACCGCGAACGAGTTCGAGGTGAGCGAAGCCGATGGCCTGCCCGCAGACCTGGCCGCAGTCGGCATCGCCTGGCGCCATCTTCCGGTGCGCGACTTCCGCTGTCCGGCCCCCGGGTTCGAAACCACCTGGGCCAACCTGTCATCCGAAGCGCGCGCGGTGCTTGCCCGCGGCGGGCGGGTGCTGGTGCATTGCTACGGGGGCTGCGGCCGATCGGGCATGGCCCTGTTGCGCCTGATGGTCGAAGAGGGCGAGGCGCCCGATGCCGCGCTCGCCCGCCTGCGCGCGGTGCGCCCCTGCGCGGTCGAGACGCCGGGGCAGTTCGCCTGGGCTTCGGCCGCCGCCTAGCCGGGACCCCGGTCATCGTCCCAGTTCCGCCGTTTCATCGCGCCCCGCGCCCGCCCGCCCTCGTACAGACGCGATCGCGAGCGGTCACGCTGCCGCCGTTCGGCCAGCGTCTGGGAGGCGTGCCTGTCCTCGCGCCGCAGCTTGAGCCAGCGTTCCAGCCGCCCCTGGTCGAGGTGCCCTGACGCGACGGCCGCGCCGATCGCGCAGCCCGGTTCGCCTGCGTGCCCGCAGTCGGCAAAGCGGCACTGGCGGGCCAGGTCGGTGATATCGGCGAAAACCTCGTCGATCGCCGCGGCCGCTTCGGACAGGCCCAGTTCCCGCATGCCGGGCGTGTCGATCAGCCAGCCGCCGAACCGGGTGGGGCGCAAGGCGCGGGCCGTTGTCGTGTGCCGTCCGCGCGCGTCGTCTTCGCGGATGGCGGCGGTCGTGTCCGCGAGACCTGTCAGGGCGTTCTGCAAGGTGGTCTTGCCCACGCCGGACGACCCCACCAGGGCAAGGGTCCGCCCGTCGCGGCACCATGGCGCCAGCCGGTCGGCCTCGTCCGGGTCGGTCGCGTTCAGCGCGATGGCCGAAACCAGGGGCGACAGCCGCTCGGCCCGCCGCCGCAGCTGGTCTGCCACGTCGGACAGGTCGGATTTCGTCAGCACGACCAGCGGCATGGCCCCCGCGTCGAGGGCAAGCGCCAGGTAGCGTTCCAGCCGCGCCTCGCTGAAGTCGGCGTTGCAACTGGTCACGATGCCCAGGGTGCCGACGTTCGCGGCGATCAGTTGCTCGGCCGACATCGGACCCGCGGCGCGGCGACGGACCAGCGTTTCGCGGCCGAGGATACGCATGACGCGCGTGCCGTCGCAGACGACCCAGTCGCCGACGGCAATCGCGCCGGTATCGTCGCAACGCAGGGTCATTGCGCCCGTCGTCGACAGCGCCGTCACGCGGTCACGGTGCACCTCGGAAATGCGGGCGGGGGTGCCATGGGTTGGGGTGTCGTCAGCCGCGATCTGACGGGCGAAATGGGCCGACCATCCAAGGTCGGCAAGTGTGGAGATGGGCAATGGAGTGTCCCTCGGGAAGGTCGCAAGGCATGCGCCCGACCATCCGGCAAGGGCGCAGGTTTAGGCGCGGGGCAGGGCCCCGGGGACGGCGGCAATCGGTGGCATCGACGTCCTCCTTTCGTGAAGGGTCACGGGGTGAGAGGCTGGACAACGACCCAAGCGGGGCTCGTTACGGCTGCTTCCTTCCGGACCTGACCGGGTTGGCGAGGCGCTCGCCCGCGCCAACCTCTCGAACCGAGAGATAGC
>CAYYOE010000194.1:0-6149 GCA_964473055.1 uncultured Rhodobacterales bacterium
GAGCGCCGCGGCCTTCGGTCGCTGCACCGGATGCGGTTCACGATTGGACGATAGACTATTGTTTTGTTAGTTATTTTATGGATATTTCAAGCAAATATCACGGAATCTGAAAGACATATCGCGGTGCGGGCGGCAGTCTCCTGGGCGCCCCACGAGGCGCGATATGGTCCACCACCCCGACATTGACTTCGAGCTCCATCGAGCCCCGCGCGCAACCACCCCTCGGCGCTTGGCCCCACGGCGGCTGCCGGTTCTGACATCGGTGCTGGCCCTGCACGCGGCGATTGCGGTCCTGGCTGCTCCCGTCGGGGCCGCGGATCTTCTGGTCACGACCCTCGACGACATCGACGCTCTCGACGGCCACTGTTCACTGCGGGAGGCGATCGTGGCTGCCAACACCGATGCGGTCTACCGTGAGTGTCCAGCGGGCAGCGGCGCCGACGTGATCGTGCTGGAACCAGGCGGGGTTCTCACGCTCGGGGCCGATCTGCCGCCGATCACTGCGAGCCTGACCTTGCGCGGCCAGGGGGCAAGCGAATCGGAGATCGACGGCGCGGGCTTCGAGGTCCTTCACTTCGCCGATGGTGCGGTCGGAAGCAATCAGATTCTGCGGGTCGAGGCGCTGACGATCCGCGGCGGAATGGCGACAGAAGGTGGTGCGATCTTTGCCGGACGCAACCGCGCCCTCGAGATCGTGCGCTGCGTGCTGGCTGGCAACACCGCAACGGTGGACGGCGGCGCGATTCACGTCGACCGCGGCACCTCGGTCATGGTCGAGGAAAGCTGGATCAGCGGCAATACCGCAACTGAATCGGGCGGTGGTCTTGCAGCCTGGGATGGCTCGATCGAGATTGTCCGATCGACCTTCTCGGGCAACCTGGCGCAGAACGGCAGCGGCGGCGCCGTCTACGCGTTGCTCAACGATGACGTCGCGTTGCGCAGCTCCACCTTCACCCACAACTCGGCGGGATTCGAGGGTGGGGGCGTCGCCACGGTGCAGTCCCAGAGTTTTCACGCCGACTCGATCACCGTGACCGACAACCGTGCCGGCCTCGATCCCACCAACGACGGCGATGGCGGCGGGTTGGCATTCGCGGGAGTCATGGCCGCCCATCTCGTCAACACGATCCTGGCCGACAACACCGACTCGAGTGTCGCCGTCGCCCACTGTCCCGACGGCTCGACCCGACTCGGTGCCATGGTGGTCTCGGCAGGGTTCAACCTGGTCGGTGCCCACGAGTGCCTCGCTTCGAGTTTTCCCCTCGGACAGCCGAACGCCAATGCCGATCAGGTCGGCAACCTGGCGCTGCCGATCGATCCCTTGCTCGAAGCCCTGTCTGACTTCGGTGGCCCGACGCCGACCCGATTGCCGCTGCCAGGCAGCCCCACGATCGATCAAGGATCCTGCCCCGGTGCGGTTGTCGATCAACGCGGCCGGGGTGGCGCGAACGGCCTGCGCGCGATCGACGACCCTGCGGTGCCCAACCTCGCCGATGGCTGCGACATCGGTGCGGTCGAGAAGGACGTCTGGCTGCCGCCGATGTTCGCGGACGGATTCGAGAGTGGAGCCACCGAGGCGTGGGCGGAGACGGTGCCGTGAAGCATCTCCGCCAGATACTGCGCCGACCGTCCATCGTTCTGGCCCTTGTGCTGTCGTACTGGGCAGCGGCCGGGGCAGCGACGATCACAGTGAACAGCACTGCGGACGTGGTCGCCGACGACGGATGGTGCACCCTGCGCGAGGCGGCTACGGCAATCAACACCCAGACGCCCAGTGGTGCTCTCCCGGGCGAGTGTGCCGCTGGCGACGGCGCGGATGACCTCGTGCTCTTCGCTCTCGCTCCGGGATCGACCATCGTGGCGAACGCGCTGCCGTTCGTCTTCGAGCGCGGCGTGGAAATCCGTGGCCCCGGCGCCGACCAACTGCTGGTGGCAATGGGCGGGATCGAGCGCGTGCTGATCTTCGATGGTACGTCTGCCGATCACGACTTCACCCTCCGCGGTCTCACCATCAGCGGCGGTCACGCGGCCACAGACCATCAGGGTCGTTTCGACCGTTCCGGCGGGGGTCTGGCGGCCATCCAGGTCACCACACTCACTCTGCGGGATGTCGCTTTCGTCAACAACAGCGCCGAGCTGTTCGGTGGCGGCGTAGCCCTCGAGCTGCGTCCTCCAGACGGCACCGCCATGATCGAAGACAGCCGCTTCGAGGACAACAGCGTCTACCCGACCATGGGCGGGGGAGGTGGCGGCCTCGCCTGGCTCGGCACCTCGGGTTCGCTCGAGATCAACCGCAGCCTCTTTGCCGGCAACCGGGCGCTGAGCCTCGCCTCGCAGGCCGCAGAGGATGCCGACGGTGGCGCGCTGTTGCTGGGCCAGGTCGTTGGGGGCCTCGCGATCGTCAACTCCACCTTCAGCGGCAACCGCGCATCGGGCGAAGGTGGTGCCATCGCCTTTGGCTCCACCCTCGCTTCGATCAATCCCGAAATAGGCGGCTGGATCGTCCTCTCGACGATCGTCGACAACCACGCCGACATCGATGGCGACTCCACTGTTGCCTCTGGTGGGGGCCTGCACACCACTCGAAATCTGGGTGGGTACGCCCTCGCGCTGGTCAGCACCATCGTCGCAAACAACACCGACTCGAGCCAGGCGACACCTCCGGGTCCGGATGTCGTGGCAACCATCCCGACCCTCTACGGGGCCAGCTACAACTGGATCGGAATCCGGGCCGGTGCCGGTGACGTCTTTCCCGCCGGACAACCGAACGCGCAAGAAAACTGGGTAGGCACGCTTGCCAACCCGCTCGACCCTCAGCTTGGCCCTCTGACCAACAACGGCGGCCCCAGCCGCACTCACCTGCCGATTGCTTCCCCCCTCAGCCCGGTCATCGACGCCGCTACGTGCGCCTTCGAGGGCGGAGGCGCGGACCAGCGCGGCTGGCGAAATCTCACCACCAACGTGCGGATCTTCGACGTGCCCGGGGCACCGAACGCCAGCGATGGCTGCGACATCGGCGCGGTGGAGGCGGGCCTGCGCGCGCCGGAGATCTTCGCGGACGGCTTCGAAAGCGCCGGCACCGACGGACGACGCCAGCCCATCGATGCATTGCCGGAATTCGAAGGCAATACGGAACGGACCCTGTCGGCATGAATGGTCGCTTCATCGAACTTTCAACCAAGTATCACCAAGAACGAAGGACATCTTGCCGTCGTGGCGGCAGCCTCCGGATCACCCATCACGGAGCATGACCATGACCCGAAACGACCCACACCTGACCGGTCCGAGATGGCGCAACGCCATGCTGCGGTCGTACGTCGCGCTGCTTCTGCTGGTGTCGTCTGGCGCCGCGCCGGCAAACCACAATTCCGAGGCTGCCGAGCGATGGTACGCTCACAGCGAGGTGTCCAAGTCCGCACAAGGCGCAGTCATCGAGGTCACCACCACCGACGACGACCTCACGGACAACGGCAACTGCTCGCTTCGCGAAGCCGTCAGGGCGGCCAACACCAATACCGCGATCGACGCTTGCACCGCAGGCACGGGTGCCGACACCATCATTCTGCCCGCAGGAACCTTCACGCTGAACCTGGTGGGTGAAGGCGATCTGGACATTGTCCAGGACGTGACGATTCACGGCGCGGGCCGTTTGGAGACCACCATCGATGGCGCGGGCCTGGATCGGATATTTTCCGTCCTGGCCGGCGCCGACTTGACGATGACGCGACTGACGACAACCGGTGGACGCTCGACTTCCGCCGGCAGCGCAATATACGTGGGAAACGGTTCGACGCTGACCTTGTTCCGGGTGCAGGTGACCGACATGGACCAAAGCGCAGCGATCTTCCTGCTTTCCGGATCGGGCCTCACGGCCACGTCGAGCCGGATAGAGGGAAACGGCAAGGGCGGCATCTTCGCGCAAACCAACACCTCGGTGATGATTCGGGACACCAGCATCAGCGGCAACCAGAACGACGGAAACGGCGGCGGAATCTTCAACAGCGGCACGATGATGCTGGTGAACAGCACACTGAGCGGCAATGTCACCGACTACCATGGTGGCGCCATCATCAACTCAGGAATGCTACACCTCCACAACGTGACCATCAGCGGGAACGTAGCCGGTGCCGCGGGTCTATCAGGCCTCGGTGGCGGCATCTACGTTCTTGGCGGGGGCACTGCCATGGCGGTCAACAGCATTCTTTCGGGAAACGACTCCCTGAACGGCGTCGTCGGACACCGTGACTGTGTCGGCGCATTGGTCAGCGACGGCTTCAACCTGATCGAGAACACGACTCACTGCACCATCTCAGGCAGCGCTACCGGCGATATCTACGGCGTCGACGCCGACCTCGCTCCTCTGTCCAACAACGGTGGAGGAACCCTGACGCACCGACTTAGGCCGGCCAGTCCCGCCATCGACGCCGGCAACCCCGCCGGCTGCGGCGACGAAACGGGCGCGCCCATTTCCACCGACCAGCGCGGGTTCGTACGCATCGGCACCTGCGACATGGGAGCCTTCGAGGCGTTCTCGCCCGGCCCCGAGCCGCTGTTCGACGATGGCTTCGAGTCGCAGTAGATTCCTGATGCCGATGCTGGCCGCCTGCCAATCCGGCCTGCCGTCAAGGTGCGTCGAACGCCGCAATCCGCACCTCTCGCGACACCCACCTTAAGCCCCTGCCACCGCAGGGGAGGAGCAAGCGCGAGCATTCCTTCGCACTCTGGCCGCACCCGGGTCAATGCTGTCGGGCCTTGCATGGGTCGTTCGCCCTGTAGGAGCCCGCCCGTGGGCGACCGTTCCACTGCGTTGCAGCATCGGCCATGGCGCCAACGGGCCGGCGAACCGTCGGTCGCAAAAGGTGCGGCTTCCAGCTCCGGCAGCCGGCTCCCCTTGTCGCCCTGTCCTGAAATCTCGCCGTACAGCGATAGCAATCCTGAAGGCCGTCGGGATCCCCGGCCACGCGCCTTGTCACCTCTTGTCCGGGCCAACCGCTTAGGAGTTTCGCCATGTCGCCATCCACACGTCTTGCCGTCTGCCTGATCCTTCCTTTCACTGTTCTGCTTGCCACGCCCGCCGCGGCGCAGGTTCTTGTCATCGACAGCGGCAACGTTCGCCGTGGCGCCTCGGTCGACATACCGGTTCGCTTCGACGCCGGCCCTGTATCCGTGGCGGGCTTCAACATGCGAGTCGTGTACGACCGTACCCGCTTCAACCCGCCGACCTGTGTCGCTCATCATGGTGCCATTTGTTTCGTCAACCACAGCCTGGGCCATGTATCGCTGATCCACGTCGACTTCAATCTGGCGCCGATCGCAAGCGCCCGGTACATGACGGTCCGATTCCCGGTGCCACGGACCGCACCGCGAGGCTCAAGTCCGCTTGGCGCGCGCGAGATCGCTTTCGCGAACGCAGACGCCGACCCCGTCGCAGGCACCATTTACACAGGAACGATCCAGATTCGTTAGCCGCCGTCTTGCCCAATTCCCACGCGCGAAGGAAAGCGATCACGCCCGAAGCTGTGCAGACCTTCTGAATGCGCCGCCGCTGTTGTCGACCCGCACAATTCGTGGGAGGCTGGCGCGCGACCGCGAACCTCGGTCTCAGGACGCAGCATGGCCGGCTTTCCATCGACCCAGTGGACCCTGCTCGGCCAGATCGCTGCCGACGACCCGCGGCGACGCGTCGCCTGGCAGGAACTGGCGCTGCGCTATCGACCGGCCATTCGCCGCTATCTGGCTTGGGCACTGGGCGCGCAGGACGCCGACGACCACGTGCAGGAATTCATGCTGCGCTCGCTGCGCGACGACTGGTGGACGCGGGCCGAGCGCGAGCGCGGGCATTTCCGCGGTTTTCTCAAGCTGCTGCTCGACCGCTACATCGGGCACGCGCGCGAGCACCAGCGCGTGCGCGGGCCGGTGATGGAGCTCGATCCGGAGCGTCTCATTTCCGAGGCGCAGCAGGCCGAAGTTTTGTACGACCGCGCATTCGTCGCTGCGCTGACGGTGCGCGCACTGGACGCACTGGAAGCGGACTACGCGCGCCGCGGGCGCGCCGAGGCGTTCGCAGCCCTGAAGCCTTTGCTGTTCGATGCCGAACACGGCGATCAGAAGGCGGTGGCGGCCGCCCTGAGCCTCAGTCCCAATGCGGT
>CAYYOE010000195.1:0-6131 GCA_964473055.1 uncultured Rhodobacterales bacterium
CACTGGACAGCCGCAACTACACCCAGTGCGACAGCCTGCTGATCGGCGACAGGTGCGGCGCGCATACGGTGCCCTACATCGAGGTGCGCAACACCTCGTCCCGGGTTGAACACGAGGCGACGACGTCAAAGGTGGACGACGACCAGCTGTTCTATTGCCGTCAGCGCGGCATGGACGAGGAAGAGGCCGTGGCGCTGGTCGTCAACGGGTTCTGCCGCGAAGTCCTGCAGGCCTTGCCGATGGAATTCGCCATGGAGGCACAACAGTTGGTGGCGATCTCGCTCGAAGGGTCGGTGGGATGAGGCCAGCCAAACGCAAGTTTCGTCCAGCGCTCGCCGGGGCGGCGGTCGGCATCCTGGTCGCATTGGCGACCTATATCTGGGCCGGGGGCGTCTTCGATCTCTGGACTGGTCTGGCAGTTGCCGGGCTTGGCGGCCTTGTTGCGGCTCTTGTGGCAACGCGGTTGTTCCGCATGAGCGCCGGACCTCAGTCGACCGCAGGGGACTACCGCTCGGCGCAAACCGAGGATGACCCGCGCGTTGTGCGGCCCGGCCTACTCGCGCTGACTGCCGGAATGGTCTGCGCGGTCAGCGGCTATGTGTATCTTGGACCGAACGCTTCGCTGACGGGATACGGATTGATCGTCATGCTGTGTGTCACGGTTATGGCTGCAACCGTCATTCTTGCAAATCGACTGAACAAATAGGCCCACGAAGGCCTGATGAGCACCGGGTCCGACATGGTCAACAACCATGATCCGCATCTCGACACCTCAACGTGAAGGAGAGAATGCCTTGGGGATTGCAATGCTGCATTGCGAACTCGAAGTCGTCGTGGAAGCACGATGGTTGGCGGCGATCGGTCACAGGGGTGGCGTTGGCTGACATGATGGCACCGGGCCTGCCCAACCGCGATTTGTCGCAAATTGCGACAATCCCCGGGAATTTCCCGGTTGTGCCGCGATTCCGCCCCAGTTTCCCGAGAGGGTGGGCCCATCGGGCGACGCGGGAGGCTGGCCATGGGTGGCATGACCCCAGGAATTACGGACGACGAGCACAAGAAGAAGTTCGAGGAACGCCTGAAGCGCATCCAGCGCGGCGCGCCCAATACCATGAAGCAGATCTATGTGGGCGAGGCGACCGAGGGCGCATCGAAGTCCGGCGGCGGTTCCCGCGCGTTCGGACTGATGGCGGGCCTGCTCGTGCTGCCCGTCGCGGCGGTGCTGGGTGGCCTGTCGATGGCGATCGGGCGGTTCGGATCCTATCACCTTGCGTCGGACGATGGCGCCTTCACGGTGGCCACGCTGACGGAATTCTCGCCGCACCTCGGCGGTTTGATGGGCGCGATCCTCCTGGGCAGCGTCGTGTGCGTCATCCTGCGCTGGTCTTTCCGGCTGGGTCGCCCGATGCAGGCGCTGGCAATGCTGCTGGGCTTTTCGGCGGCGCTGTTCGGCGAGGCGCAGATGGTCGAACAAGCGCCGGGGCTGTTTGCCGCGCTCTATTCCGAAGGATACGTTCTCGATACGCTGTATCCGAACACGCCGTCAGTGCTCGACCCGACCCTGACGCTCCCGCCGGTGGAGACACAGGCCTCTCTCTGAGGCCCTGCCATTTCCCTGCCCTTGCGGCGACGGCCCCCCGGCCGTCGCCTTTCCGCGTTTGCAAAGGACTGACCCATGCTTGAAATCCGCAACCTTCATGTGAAGCTCGAAGACGAGGACAAGGCGATCCTCAAGGGTGTCGACCTGACGGTGGACGCGGGGCGGGTGCATGCGATCATGGGGCCCAACGGGTCGGGCAAGTCGACGCTGTCCTATGTGCTGTCCGGGCGCGACGGCTATGCCGTGACCGACGGGACGGCGACCCTCGACGGCGAGGACCTGCTGGAGATGGAACCCGAGGCGCGCGCGGCGGCGGGACTGTTCCTGGCGTTCCAGTATCCGGTTGAAATTCCCGGCGTGGGCAACATGACCTTCCTGCGCACGGCGGTGAACGCCCAGCGCCGCGCGCGCGGCGAGGACGAGATGTCGGCGGCGGAATTCCTCAAGGCGATACGGGCGAAGGCCAAGACCCTGAACATCGACGCCGAGATGTTGAAGCGCCCGGTCAACGTGGGCTTTTCCGGCGGCGAGAAGAAGCGCAACGAAATCCTGCAGATGGCGATGCTGGAACCCCGCATGTGCATCCTGGACGAGACCGACAGCGGCCTCGATGTGGACGCGATGCGGCTGGTGGCCGACGGAGTGAACGCGCTGCGCGACGAGGGCCGCGGGTTTCTGGTGATCACGCACTACCAGCGCCTGCTGGACCATATCCGTCCCGACGTGGTGCACATCATGGCCGACGGCCGGATCGTCAGGACCGGCGGGCCGGAATTGGCGCTGGAGGTCGAACAGAACGGCTATACCGATATCCTGGCCGGGGTTGCGGCATGACGGCGTTGGCGGCAGCGAAGGTCGATGCGCTGGCCGCGCGGCTGGCGGCGCGGGAGGTGCCCGAGGCGGGGACCTGGCTCGCCGAAGCGCGGACCGCCGCTCTGGCCCGCCTGCACGGCATGGGCCTGCCCGGGCGGCGCGACGAATACTGGCGCTATACCGACCCGGCGGCGCTGAACACCCCTGCCCCGGTCCCTGCGGCGCTCTTCCCGCCGGACGAGGTGCCGATGTATTCGGCCGTGGACAGGCTGCGGATCGTGTTCGTGGACGGGGTTTTCGATCCGGCCCAATCCGACGACCTGGCACTGGCGGGCATCGAGATAGAGCGGCTGGCCGATGCGGCCGCACGTGACATCCACTGGGCGCAGGGTGTCTTTGGCCGTCTCGAGGCTGAGGGCCAGGCACCCGTCGCGCGGCCCTTTGCGGCGCTCAATACCGCGACCGCGTCCGACGGCGTCCTGATCCGCGTGACCGGGCAGCCGGACCGTCCCGTGTCGCTGGTCTATCAGCACAAGTCCACCACTTCGGACGCCATGCTGCACCATGTGGTCAAGCTGGAACCGGGAACGGAGTTCACCCTGCTGGAGAACGGCCCTGCGGCTGCCCGCTTCTGCAAGGTGATGGAGGTCGACGTGGCCGAAGGCGCGCGTTTCCACCACATCCGCGCCCAGGGCCGCGACCACGAACGCCGCGCGGTGACGCACCTTTTTGCACGGGTCGCGCAAGGCGCGACGCTGAAGAGCTTCACGCTCACCTCCAACGGGCGGTTGACCCGGAACGAGGCGGTCGTGGACCTGGCGGGCGAGGGGGCGATCGCGCATCTGGCCGGCGCGACCCTCGGCGACGGCGACTTCCATCACGACGACACGGTGTTCATCACCCATTCCGCCCCCGGCTGTGAAAGCCGCCAGGTGTTCAAGAAGGTGCTGAAACACGGGGCGGTGGGTGTGTTCCAGGGCAAGATCCTGGTGCGTCAGGCCGCCCAGCAGACCGACGGCTACCAGATCAGCCAGTCGTTGCTGCTGGACGATGACAGCCAGTTCCTGGCCAAGCCCGAGCTGGAGATCTACGCCGACGACGTGAAGTGCAGCCACGGTTCCACATCGGGCGCAATCGACGAAACTGCGCTGTTCTACCTGCGCGCCCGCGGTCTGCCGCGCGCCGAGGCCGAGAACCTTCTGGTACTGGCATTCGTGGCCGAAGCGCTGGCCGAGATCGAGGACGAACGCCTGGCCGAGGATATCCGCGACCGGCTGGAAGGCTGGCTGACGCGGCGCCGGGGGTAGCGTGGCGGTCACAACCGACATCCTGTCAAGCTACCGGCACCCCCGCACAGTCCTGCGCCGCCAGTTGCAGGGCGGCGAACGCGAGGATCGGGCGCTGATCTACCTGATGCTGGCCTGCGGGCTGATCTTCGTTGGCCAGTGGCCCGCCCTGCAACGCGCGGCGATGGCCGATCCATCGACGCCCCTGCAAGCGCGCATCGGCGGCGCCCTTATGGCCTGGCTGTTTGTGGCACCACTGGTTTTGTACGCCATCGCGGGCCTGACGCACCTGTTGGCGCGCCTCGTGGGCGGACGGGGAACGGGATTTGGGGCGCGGCTGGCCCTGTTCTGGTCGCTGCTGGCGGCGGCCCCCCTGTGGCTGCTCTACGGTCTGGTTGCAGGCCTGATCGGGCCGGGGCCTGCCTTGACCCTCACGGGGGCGGTTGCGTTCGGCGCCTTCATCGTGCTCTGGCTTGCCGCGCTGTTCGAGGCCGAATGGGGACCGACCACATGACGCTGACCTTCGCCGACCTGATGGGCCTGGCCCGGCAATCGCTGGGCGACCCGCGCGGCGTCATGCGGCAGGTGCTGGGCTGGCCCCTGTCCACTGTCGACCGCTGGCAGGCGCTGGTTCTTGCCGTGGTGCTTTCGGCCATCGCGGGCGAGATGGTGGCCATGATGCTGGGCGTCGGCCCCGGGCCGGATTCGCCCATGGCCGCGCTTTTCGGATCGCCCTTGAAGCTGGCGCTGGGGCAGATCGTGCTGTTCTCGGCCTTCGCCTTTACGCTTGCGGGTCTCGGGCGCCGCATGGGGGGGCGAGGCGATTTCGGCGACATGCTTATGGCGGCCTGCCTGCTGCAGTTCCTGCTGCTGCTTCTGCAGATCATCCAGATCTTCCTGGTGATGGCACTGCCGCCCCTGGCCGGCGTGGTAGGGCTGGTGGGCTTCTTCCTGTTCTTCTGGTGGTTCTCGAACTTCGTCGCCGAAGTGCATGGCTTCGCATCGCTGGTCAAATCGTTCCTGCTGCTTCTTGTCACCCTTGTCACGGTGGCATTGGGCCTCAGCTTCGTACTGTCGCTGACCGGCGTGACGCTGCCCGGAGTCTGACCCAATGCCCTATGATGTCGCCGCCGTCCGCGCCGATTTCCCGATCCTGTCGCGGCAGGTGAACGGGCGGCCTCTGGTCTATCTGGACAACGGGGCGTCGGCGCAAAAGCCGCAGGTGGTGATCGATGCTGTAACGCGCGGCTATGCCGAGGAATATTCCAACGTCCATCGCGGGTTACACACCTTATCGACCATTGCGACCGAGAAATACGAGGCCGCGCGCGGCACGATCGCCCGCTTCCTGAATGCCGCCCACGAAGACCACATCGTAATGACGACCGGCACCACCATGGGGATCAACCTCGTGGCCTACGGCTGGGCGATGCCCCGAATGGAACCCGGTGACGAGATTGTCCTCAGCGTGATGGAACATCACGCCAACATCGTGCCCTGGCATTTCCTGCGTGAACGGCAGGGCGTGGTCCTGAAATGGGTTGATGTGGACGCAGATGGCGACCTCGACCCGCAGGCGGTGCTGGATGCGATCGGGCCACGCACGAAGCTGGTGGCTGTCACGCACATGTCGAATGTCCTGGGCACGGTGGTGGACGTGGCCGCGATCTGCGCGGGCGCCAGGGCGCGCGGCGTGCCGGTTCTGGTGGACGGGTCGCAAGCGGCTGTCCATATGCCCGTGGACATGCAGGCGCTGGGCTGTGACTTCTACCCGGTCACCGGACACAAGCTTTATGGCCCAAGCGCTTCCGGGGCGATCTTCATCCACTCAGACCGGATGGCCGAGATGCGCCCCTTCCTTGGCGGCGGCGACATGATCCGTGAGGTGCGCCGCGACACGGTCACCTACAACGACCCCCCGATGAAGTTCGAGGCGGGCACGCCGGGCATCGTGCAGCAGATCGGCCTGGCGGTGGCGCTCGATTACATGATGGGCCTCGGGATGAACGCCATCGCCGCGCACGAGCGGGCCTTGCGCGACTATGCCCGCGACCGGCTGGAAGGGCTGAACTGGCTGTCCTTGCAGGGAAGGTCGGCCGACAAGGGCGCGATCTTCAGCTTCACGATGGAGGGCGCCCACGCGCACGACCTGTCCACGGTGCTGGACAAGCGCGGGATTGCGGTGCGCGCGGGCCAGCACTGCGCGGGGCCGCTGATGGAGCATCTGGGCGTCAACGCCACCTGCCGCGCGTCGTTCGGGCTGTACAACACGGTGGATGAGGTGGATGCCCTGGTCGACGCACTGGAACTCTGCCGCGACCTGTTCGCCTGAGACAGTGCGGTTGCAGCGCCCGTACAAGGCCGCTATAGCACCGGCAGGCACCCGTAGCTCAGCTGGATAGAGTGCTGCCCTCCGAAGGCAGAGGTCACAG
>CAYYOE010000196.1:0-6089 GCA_964473055.1 uncultured Rhodobacterales bacterium
AGTCGATGCCGGGGTGCGAAGCGGTCAGTGAAGCGACCACCTCGTCCTCGACCCCGGCGCGACGGGCCGCCAGGAAACACTCGGCCGTCAGCGCCTCGAGCCCCTTTACCATGACCGACCGGATCATCTTGATCGACGAGGCGCGGCCCACTTCGGGGCCTGCGTCGCGGGCGGTCATGTCGAGCGAGGCCAGCATGGCCAGCGCGGCATCGCCATGGGGACCGGAGACCAGCAGCGGCACCCGGTGCAGCGCGGGATGGACCGGCGCCATGATCGCAAGGTCCACATACCGCCCGCCCGCGGCCTCGATCACTTGTGCCGCGCGGCGCTTGTTGGAGGGCGCGCAGGAATTGCCGTCGAACCACAGCGCACCGGGGGCAAGGTGCGGCGCGGCGGCCTCGGCCGCCGCCAGCGCCTGGTCGGCCGTGACAAGGCAGAATGCGACCTCGGCCCCGCGCAGCGCATCGGCGGGGCAGGTGCAGCCCGCGACCCCGAGCGCGCCCTGCCGGGACAGCATCGCTGCGGCGGTGTCCTGTGCATCCGTCTTGCGGTCGTAGGACGCGATCCGCGCGGGCAGGTGGGTGCCCTCCGCGCCGCGCCACCCTGTCAGGAAGGCCGCCGCCGCCTCGCCGAAGCCGATGAGCGCGAGCGCCCCGATCCGGTCCGCCTGCACCATGCCCATCCCCCCTTGCCTGTCAGACCGCCGTGCCGCCCGACCGCACAGGTGCGGCCAGTGCCAGCAGCGCGTCGCAGTCCAGATGTGCGGCCAGATGATCGGCCAGCGCATCCAGCGTGCGGTCAACCCCCACCTCGAAATCGAGACCGGACGCTGCCGATCCGCCGAGCCGCTGCAAAAACGCCTGCCGGAACGGATCGGACGCGAACAGCCCGTGGACATAGCACCCGCGCACCCGTCCGCCGGGCGACGCGGCGCCCGTGGTCTGCCCGCCAATCGTCAGCCAGGCGCGGTCGGTATCGGGGCCGGTCGTCGCGCCCAGGTGAATCTCGTATCCCGTGACGGCATGTCCGTCTGCATCCTGCCCGGACACCCGGCGCAGGGTCTTGTCGGGGTGCATGACGGTCGCCACGTCCAGATGCCCCAGCCCGTCCACCCCGCCCGGTGGCCCCTCGATCCCGTCGGGATCCTCGATCCGGCGGCCGAGCATCTGGAACCCGCCGCACAGGCCCAGGACATGGCCCCCGCGCCGGACATGGGCGGCCAGGTCGATGTCCCAGCCCTCGGCGCGGAAGCGGGCAAGGTCGGCGATGGTAGACTTGGACCCGGGCAGCAGCACAAGGTTGGCGTCCCCCGGCAGGGGCTGGCCGGGGTCGATCAGGCGCAGGTCCACGCCAGGTTCGGCGGCCAGCGGGTCGAGGTCGTCGAAGTTGGCGATGCGCGGCAGACGCGGCACGGCCACGACCACGCCTGCGCCCGGCCGCCGCGATCCGCGCAGGTCGAGGATATCCTCGGCGGGCAGGCGGCGCGCGTCCTCGAACCACGGGATCAGGCCCAGCGATGCCCAGCCGGTGCGCGCCGCGATCTCGGCCATGCCGTCGGCGAACAGCGCGGGATCACCGCGGAACCGGTTCACGAGAAACCCGCGGATATGGGCGCGATCCTCGGGCGGCAGCACCGCGTGGGTGCCCACGATCTGCGCAATCACGCCGCCACGGTCGATGTCACCGGCCAGGACAACCGGCACGCCCGCCGCCGCGGCGAAGCCCATGTTGGCAATGTCGCCCGCGCGCAGGTTGATCTCGGCCGGGCTGCCCGCGCCTTCGACAAGCACCAGATCGGCCGTCGCGGCAAGGCGGTGAAAGCTGTCCAGCACGCGCGGCATCAATGTGGGCTTCAGCGCGGCGTAGTCGCGCGCGGCGACGGTGGCCATGCGGCGGCCCTGCACGATCACCTGCGCGCCGCGTTCGGATTCGGGTTTCAGCAGGACCGGGTTCATGTCGGTAAGCGGATCGCGCCCCGCTGCGCGCGCCTGCAAGGCCTGGGCGCGCCCGATCTCGCCGCCATCTACGGTCACGGCGGCGTTGTTCGACATGTTCTGCGGCTTGAACGGCGCGACACGCAGGCCCAGACGTGCAAAGTGGCGGGCCAGACCCGCCACCAGCAACGATTTTCCGACGTTCGATCCGGTACCCTGGATCATCAGCGCCCGCGCCATCGGGGCAGTCCCCAACGGCTGGCGGCGCGCGATCAGGCGGCTTCGGCCTGCTCGGCGGCGTGGCGGCGTTCGGATTCCTCGCGCGACAGTGCGACCGAGGTGCGCACGCCCTTCGACACGAATTCCATCAGGCCCTTGACGACCCGTTCGTTCGGGTCGATGCCCGCACAGCTGAGAACCTCGCGGCCGTCGCGCGACCGCGCCCAGCGCGCGATCTGTTCGGGCCCGTTGCCGAACTTCTTGTCATCGGCAATGGCATCGTCGAGCGCGGCCAGCACGACAGCCGCAAAGAGCTTGCGCGCGCGCTGCCCCTGCTCGAAGTTGAAAGCCGTGCCATCCACGCGATCCGACATATCCTCGCCCTTTGTTCTTGCTCTTGCACTTCCCGGAATTACCGGAGTATGCGATCCGCGGCTGATTCGGCTAACCCATTCGGGAATGGCTGGCATGCGCCTGGCGCATGACGTAACCTTTGCTTACCCAATCTGCGGCCACGGATCCTTCGAAGCCAACGATATATAGAAACGGTCTGCAAAGCGACAAGATTTTGTCGCAGCTTTGTCGCAGTTGGCCGTCGGTCAGGCCGAACATCCCGCCGGCCCCGTGTCAGTGCCCGTCGTCGAGGGGAATCTTGGAATACTTGACGTCTCGCCCGGCCCGCCGCGCTTCCAGAAGCTCGTTCAGGCGAGTCCGGCCCCGGGCGGCGGCACGGCGCATGCGGACAGAAGTCATGTAGGCTTCCTGCATGGAGGGGGACAGCTGGCCCAGTGCACGTCCGACCTCGTCCACGATCCGTTCGTCTCCGGTCTCGGCTTCGGCAGCGAGCGCATCGCTGGCGAGGCTATCTGCAAGCGAGTCGAGCGATTCCATTGTCGATTTCTCCCAGGACGCCGAGGCCGAACCCTGCCTTACCCCGCTGCGGCCGTATCCAGCAAGGCAATAGGCGTGGAGCCTGCGTGCAGTCCTTGTGTCGCCCGGTCGAACCGAAGATATGCCAGGGCCTGATCACCCGATCTTGTGTGCAGCACACCCGCCTCGCGCCCATCCGCCGTCAGGATTGGCGTTCCGGGCGTGGCCGCGCCGGACACGCGCACTCGGGCCAGACCCTTCCGCAGTTCGGTCTTGTGCTTCATCCGGGCAGTCACTTCCTGCCCGACATAGCAGCCTTTGCGGAAGTCGATCCCGTGCAGGCGTTCGAAACCCATCTCCAGGGGAAAGCTCTCGTTCGGGATCAGCTCGATACCCGATTGCGGGACCACATGGGCCACGCGCAGCGCGTCCCAGTCGGTGACATCGGCCAACGCTGTCGCGGGCAGGGCGTCGCCGTAGAAGCGCCAGCCAAGCGCGGGGTGTCTCGGGTCGGAAAACGCGCCGTCCGGCGCAGGACCCGTCCCGCGCGACACCGGCATGTCGATCGCCTCGATCCCGACATCGGCGCGCAAGCGATACATGGCCAGCCGCTGCATCAGCCCCGTGGCGAAAGGTGCCGCCACGTCGATCAGGATGGTTTCGGGCAGGATGGCCGAGGGGGCGGGGACCAGAAAGAAATCGGCCAGATACTTGCCCTGCGGCGTCAGGATCGCAGCATAGACGGCGCCTTGCTTCAGACGACCGACGTCGTTCGTGACGATGCCTTGCAGAAAATGGTCCCGGTCCTTGCCGGAGACCGCAATGATCTGCCGGGGGTCGCTGTCCTGCGTCATGGTGATCCTGCCTTTGTGCCACCGCCATATAGGGCACGGTCCGACGCCGCGACAGGGGTCAGGACCGGCGTCCCACGCGGAAGGACCGGGTCAGCGCCTTGGGATCGTAGCGCGTGGCGATCCAGTCCCGGATCGGCATCGGCGCGGTCGCAGTGTCCTGCGCATAGGCGTCGAGCAGGTGGTCGAGGATCCCGGTATCGGTGAAATCGAGATGGACATAGCGCCAGTGCAGATGTTTGCGCGCCTCTTCGACCGGGCGGCCTTCCATGTGCAAGAGCCAGAGTGCCGAGGCGATCCCTGCCCGGTCGGCGCCCGACTTGCAGTGCATGACGAAGGGACGGTCGATCGTCTCGAAGATGTCGAGCAGCTGCAACAGGTCTTCGGCCGGGACCAGTTTTCGCGCAAAGATGCGGATATTGATCATCTTCATGCCCAGTCGATCTGCGGCCTCGCGTTCGAAAAGGTAGGAACTGCCGTCCTTCGTGCCGCGCAGGTTCAGGATCGTGTGGATCCCCATACGCCGATAGCGTTCCAGACGACGGGGCGAGGGCTGATTGGATCGCCAGACACCCGGGGCCACTTCGTCAAGGTTGGACCAGACCGTGCGCAGGATGCCGTGGTCGAACAGGTGGAAATGCACCCACGCTGCGAACCGTCCTGTAGGCGTCGACAGGTCGCGCCCGAAGGACCGGGCCAGGCGGCGCTCGGCCTCGTGAAGCCATTTGGCGATGCGGGAGAACATGTGTCGGATATGGCCCCGGGGCTGTCTGCTGCGCGGCGTCTATCGGGTGGTGCGGCGGGCGGCAACCTTGGAGAGGCATTGCGCCGGTCCATGGCAAACCTGATTGTTCTGCGGCCCACTTACGGCCGTCGTTGACGTTGTCTGGCCCCGGGTCTAGGCAAACGCGGTTTCCCCTGCGAGGTGCCACATGACGCTGGCCAATGGCCGCCCCTATCTGGCGATTCCCGGGCCTTCGGTGGTGCCCGACCGGGTTCTGGCCGCGATGCACCGGGCTGCGCCCAACATCTATGCGCAAGGCATGATCGACCTGACCGCTGGGCTGGTCGCCGACCTGAAGCGCGTGGCGGGCACAGCGCATCACTGCGCGATCTACATCGCGAATGGCCATGGTGCCTGGGAAGCGGCGCTGGCGAATGTGCTGGCGCGGGGGGACCGCGTTCTGGTGCTGGCCACGGGCCGGTTCGGGCATGGCTGGGGCGAGATGGCGGCAAGGCTGGGTGCCGAGCGCGAGGTGCTGGACTTCGGGTTGTCGGCGCCCATTGATCCCGAACGCGTGGCGGCGGCGCTGGCTGCGGACCGGGACCATCGCATCCGTGCGGTCATGTGCACGCAGGTCGATACCGCGACCAGCGTGAAGAACGATATCGCCGCGCTGCGGGCCGTGCTGGATGCCGCGGGGCACCCGGCGCTCTTGCTTGTGGATTGCATCGCATGTCTGGGGTGCGATCCCTTCGACATGGACGCGCTGGGCGTGGATGTCATGGTGACCGGCAGCCAGAAGGGCCTGATGACGCCGCCGGGGCTGGGTTTCGTGTTCTTCAGCGACAAGGCCGATGTCGCGCGCGACCGGGCGGAATGGGCGACCGCCTACTGGGACTGGCGTCCAAGGGTGCAGGCGACCGAGTTGTGGCAATACTTCGACGGCACTGCCCCCACGCATCACCTGTTCGGCCTTCGGGCAGCCATGGACATGATCATGGAGGAAGGGCTTCCAGCCGTTCATGCCCGGCACGAACGGCTGGCCCGTGCCGTCTGGGCCGCGGTGGAGGTCTGGGGACATGGCGGGCCGATCGCGCTGAACGTGGCTGATCCGGCCCACCGCAGCCATGCCGTGACGACGGTCCGGATAGGCGCCCCCCAGGGCGAGCGCCTTCGCGCCTGGGTCGAGGCGAACGCGGGTGTCACGCTGGGCATCGGGCTGGGCATGGCACCGCCGGGTGATCCGGCGGGGGCCGGGTTCTTTCGCATCGGGCACATGGGCCATGTGAATGCCCACATGGTGCTTGGGGCATTGGGCGCCATCGAGGCCGGCATGGGCGCGCTAGGCGTGCCCTTCGGACCGGGCGGGGTTTCCGCTGCGGCGCGGGTCGTCTCTGGCGTCTAGCGCGCTATTGCTCCTGCGCGGCGAGCCAGTTCTGCATCCAGGCGATCTCGGCCTCCTGCGCAGCGATGATTTCTTCGGCTAGCCGT
>CAYYOE010000197.1:0-6072 GCA_964473055.1 uncultured Rhodobacterales bacterium
TCGGTGCGCGACGCCGAGGTGATTGCGGCAGCCGATGCCGCGGGGCTTGCCATGGTGTTTACCGGCATGCGGCATTTCCGGCATTAGGATCGGGTCCATGCGCCCCTTCGTCCTGACCACGGTCGCGATCTTCATCCTTGACCAGGTGCTGAAATGGCTGGTGGTGATCCGGCTGGACCTGATGGCGCGGGGCGTGATCGAGGTTTGGCCGCCGTACCTGACGTTTCGCATGGCCTGGAACCGTGGCATCAACTTTGGCCTGTTCGGCGGCTACGACCTGCGCTGGTGGCTGGTGGCAGTGGCGCTGTCGATCTGTGTCTGGGTGGTGCTGTGGGTGCGGTCCGATCGCCGACTGACCATCCAGATTGCGGGTGGATTGCTGGTGGGCGGCGCGCTGGGCAATGTGGTGGACCGGGTGGTCTATGGCGCGGTGGCCGATTTCCTGAACATGACCTGCTGCGGCATCGCCAACCCCTATGCGTTCAATGTGGCGGACATCGCGATCTTTGCAGGCGCTTTCGGGCTGATCCTGCTGTCGGGTGGCAAAAAGGACCCGTGACGCGTCGTGAGTGATGGGTTAGGAACGGGCAAGAGACGGTGAGGGGCTGGAAAAGATGCGTGTAGCGGTGATTGCAGGGCTTGTGGCCGTGGTGGCGCTGGCGGCCTGCAACCGGTCCGAGCGCGAGCCGCAGCTTCTGAACCTGCGCACATCGGGCACAGGCCCGGATGAGTTCGCCATCCTGCCGACGAAACCCCTGCAACAGCCCGAGGATTACGCCAGCCTGCCGGAGCCCACGCCGGGCGGCACGAACCGCACCGATCCGACGCCCGAGGCCGACATTGCCGTCGCGCTGGGCGGGCGGGCCGAGGCCGTGGGACGCGGTGGTGCGGATGGCGGCATTGTCACCTATGCCAGCCGGTTCGGCGTCGCGCCCGATATCCGCGAGACGCTGGCCGCCGAGGATCTGGAGTTCCGCCGCCGCAACGACGGGCGGCTTCTGGAACGGTTGTTCAGCGTGAACGTCTATTACCGCGCCTACCGGTCGCAGTCGCTGGACCAGTACCGCGAACTGGAACGCTTCCGCGCCGCGGGCGTGCGCACCCCCGCCGTGCCGCCCGATCCCGCGCTGCGCTAGGGGCGCTGTCCCTCACAATTCGGACAGGTTGCTTGAATGCGCGCGCCGCAAGCGTAGCTATGGCACACGTTGCCGAACGGAGGTCCTTGATGATCCGCGCCCTTGTGCTGTCTGTCTCGATGACGTTTGCCGCCGCCGCGGCCTGGGCGTCCGAGGTCACGGATTTCGTTCTGGATAACGGATTGCAGGTGGTGGTGATCGAGGACGCCCGCGCGCCCGTCGTCACCCACATGCTGTGGTATCGCGTTGGCGCCGCGGACGAGGCGCCGGGGGAATCGGGGTTGGCGCATTTCCTGGAACACCTGATGTTCAAGGGCACCGAGACGATGGCCCCGGGGGAGTTCTCGACCACGGTGGCGGCCAACGGGGGCCGCGACAACGCCTTCACCAGCTGGGACTACACCGCCTATTTCCAGCGTGTGGCGTCCGACCGGCTGGGCCTGATGATGCAGATGGAAGCCGACCGGATGAAGAACCTGCGATTGACGCAGGAGGACGTTGATACCGAACGCGACGTGGTGATCGAGGAACGCAACCAGCGCACCGACAGCAACCCCGGCGCGCGCTTTGCCGAACAACGCCGCGCGGTGCAGTTCCTCAACCACCCCTATCGCCGCCCGATCATCGGCTGGCGCCACGAGATCGACGCGCTGTCGAAGGAGGCGGCGCTGGCGTTCTACGAGAAATACTATGCGCCCAACAACGCGATCCTGATTGTCGCGGGCGACGTGACGGCGGATCAGGTGCGCGACCTGGCCCTGGAACACTATGGCCCGCTGGTCCCGTCCGACCGGATCGGCCCGCGCCTGCGCCCGGTCGAGCCACCCCAGATCGCGCCCCGGCGCGTCACCTATTCCGATGCGCGCGTGGCGCAGCCCTATGTCATCCGCACCTACCTTGCCCCGCAGCGCCGCACGGGTGACCAGCGCGAGGCCGCTGCGCTGACGCTGCTGTCGGAACTTCTGGGCGGTGACAGCGCCACATCCGTCCTGGGCCGCAAGCTGCAGTTCGAGACGGGCGAGGCGATCTTTGCCGGGGCGTTCTACGATGGCACGTCGCTGGATGCGACGACCTTCGGACTGACGATGGTGCCCGCCGAAGGGATCGGTCTCGCCGAGGGCGAGGCGGCGCTGGACCGCGCGCTGGCCGAGTTCCTGGAGGAAGGTGTTGATGCCGAGGCCTTCGAACGGCTCAAGTTCCGGGTGAGGGCGGCGCAGGTGTTTGGGCTGGACGATGCGCAGGCGCGGGCCCGGCGTTATGGCGAGGGGCTGACACAGGGGCTGACGGTGCAGGACATTCAGGACTGGCCCGAGGTCCTGCAGGACATCACGAAGGACGAGGTGATGGCTGCGGCGCGGGCCGTGTTCGACATGAATGCCAGCGTCACCGGCTGGCTGATGCGCGACGCGGAACAGCAGGCGGAGGTGGTGCGATGATCCGGGTTCTGACTGTCCTTGCGCTGGTTGTCTCGGTCGCCCTTCCCGCGCGGGCGGGCGTCGAGATAGAAGAAGTGATCTCGCCCGGGGGGATACGGGCCTGGCTGGTGCAGGAACCGTCGATCCCGTTCATGGCGCTGGAGTTGCGGTTTCGGGGGGGCGTGTCGCTTGACCCGGCCGACAAGCGGGGTGCGACCTACCTGATGACCGGACTGCTGGAGGAAGGCGCGGGCGAGATGGATGCGCGCGCCTTCGCGGCGGCGCGCGAAGGGCTGGCCGCCAGCATCGGGTTCGACGCGTTTTCGGACGAGGTCAGCGTGTCGGCACGTTTCCTGACCGAAAACCGCGATGCGGGGGTCGAATTGCTGCGCGCGGCGCTGGTCGAGACGCGGTTCGATACGGACGCGATCGAGCGGGTGCGGGCGCAGGTGATTTCCGGCCTCCGGTCTGATGCGCAGAACCCGTCCCGCGTGGCCGGGCGGGCGTTCGATGCGCTGATGTATGGCGACCATCCCTATGCCAGCCCGCGGGCCGGATCCGAAGAGGTGGTGGCCGGTCTGACCCGTGACGATCTGATCGCGGCGCGCGACCGTGTGCTGACGCGCGACCGTGTGGTGGCAGGCGCGGTGGGCGACATCACGCCCGAGGCATTGGGGCTGCTTCTGGACCGTCTGCTGGGTGAGTTGCCCGCGACCGGCGGGGATGATGTGCTGCCCGCGCCGCATCTCCTGGAAGGCGGCATGACGGTGATCGACTTCCGCACCCCGCAGGCGGTGGCGGTGTTCGGCCATCGCGGCATCCGGCAGGAAGACCCGGATTTCTTCGCGGCCTTTCTGATCGACCACATCTTCGGCGGATCGGGGTTCGATTCGCGCCTGATGCAGGAGGTGCGCGAAAAGCGCGGCCTGACCTATGGCATCGGCACCTCGCTGGTGTCGCTCGACCAGGCCGAGGTGGTGATCGGGCAGGTGGCGACGGCGAATGGCCGGATGGCCGAAACGATCGAGGTGGTGCGTGAGGAATGGCGCCGCATGGGCGAAGAGGGGGTGACGGCCGAGGAACTGGACCGCGCCAAGACCTTCATCACCGGGGCCTATCCCTTGCGCTTCGACGGCAATGCCCAGATCGCGCGCATCCTCGTGGGGATGCAGTTGTCGGGCCTGCCCATCGACTACATCGCCACCCGCAACGACCGCATGAACGCCGTGACGCTGGAGGATGCGAACCGGGTTGCCCGGGACATCTACCGTCCCGAGGACCTGCATTTCGTGATCGTGGGCCAGCCCGCCGGGCTGGAGGCGACGCCGGCCAACTGACCGCTTCGGGCTGGCCGACTTGGGCTGGCCGACTCGGGGGTCCGCATGCTACCCCTAGGGGCATGACGCTGCATGACCCCAACATGTCCCGTCCGGTGATCCGGCAACTGGACGAATCGACCGCCAACCGCATCGCCGCGGGCGAGGTGGTCGAACGTCCTGCATCCGCCGTGAAGGAACTGGTCGAAAACGCGCTGGACGCGGGCGCGCGGCGCGTGACGGTCGAAATTGCCGAGGGCGGCATCCGGCTGATCCGCGTGACCGACGATGGCTGCGGCATGGCGCCCGCCGACCTGCCGCTGGCGCTGGCCCGCCATGCCACCTCCAAGATCGACGGGTCGGACTTGCTGGACATCCGGTCCTTCGGGTTCCGGGGCGAGGCGCTGCCGTCGCTGGGGGCCGTGGGGCGGCTGTCGATCACCTCGCGGGCGGCCGGGTTCGACGCCGCGCGGATCACGGTCGAGGCCGGCCGCATCGGCCCCGTAGTGCCCGCCGCGCTGACGCGCGGGACGGTGGTCGAGTTGCGCGACCTGTTCTTCGCCACGCCTGCGCGGCTGAAGTTCCTGCGCACCCCCCGGGCCGAGGCGATGGCCGTGGCCGAGGTGATGCGTCGGCTGGCTCTGGCGGAACCGGCCGTGGGCTTCATCCTGCGCGATGTCAGCGACGGGGACGAGGGCCGCGCTGTGCTGGACGTGGCGCCGGGCGATACGCTGACCGCGCGCGTCGCCCGCATGCTGGGCGCGGATTTCGCCGCGAACGCGATTCCCGTGGAGGTGGACCGCGACGGCCTGCGGCTGACCGGGCTGGCGGGTCTGCCGACCTATTCGCGGGGCGCCGCCGTGGAACAGTTCCTGACCGTGAACGGCCGCCCGGTGCGCGATCGGCTGTTGTTGGGCGCGCTGCGCGCGGCCTACATGGATGTGCTGCCGGGGGGGCGGCATCCGGCGGCGGTGCTGGATGTGTCCTGCGATCCGCAGGGGGTGGATGTGAACGTGCACCCCGCCAAGGCCGAGGTACGGTTCCGCGATCCGTCGGCCGCGCGCGGGCTGGTGGTGTCGGGCCTGCGCGGGGCGCTGGCCACGGCGGGGCCGCGCACGTCGGACACGCTGGCCGGGGCGGCGGTGTCGATGGCCCGGCGCGATGGTCTGGCGGCGGATGCGCCCCGCGTCTACCAGATGGACCGGGCGGGCTGGACGCGGCCCCTGACCCCGCCGCCGGTGTTTGCGGGCTTCGCCGAACCCGCTGCCGCGTCGGTGGTGGTGGCGGATGACGCCGCGCCCGAGGCCGGTCCCGACCATCCGCTTGGGGCCGCCAAGGCGCAGGTGCACGGCACTTACCTGATCGCGCAGACGGCGGATGGCGTGGTGATCGTCGACCAGCACGCCGCGCACGAACGGCTGGTCTATGAACGGCTGAAGCGCCAGCGCGCTGCCGGTCCGGTGCGGACGCAGGCCCTGCTGATCCCCGAAATCGTGGACCTTGGCCCGGCGGCGGCCGTCGTGCTGGACGCGGCCGACCTGCTGGCAGGCGCCGGGCTGGTGGTGGAAGGCTTTGGCCCTGGGGCCGTGGCGGTGCGCGAGGTGCCGGCCGAACTGGGGCAGGCGGACCCCGCGCGGCTGCTGCGCGACGTGGCCGACGAATTGGCCGATCTGGGCGCCACGACCGCCGTGTCGGCCCGGGTCGATGCCGTCCTGTCGCGCATGGCGTGCCACGGGTCGGTCCGCGCCGGGCGCGCGATGCGTCCCGAGGAGATGAACGCGCTCTTGCGCGAGATCGAGGCGACGCCGAACGCCAGCCAGTGCAACCATGGCCGCCCGACCTTTGTCACCCTGCGGCTGGCAGATATCGAGCGCCTGTTCGGGCGGTCGTAATGGAGGCGCTGCCCGAAGCCTTGCGCGATCCGCAGGTGCTGCTGGCCTTGGGCGTGGGGCTGGTCCTGCTTGTCCTGATCCTGCTGGTGGTAGCGGTGGCGCGGGCCGGACGGGCCGCACGTCTGGCCGAACCGATCATCTGGCAGATGAACGACCTGGGCGGGCGGGTGCAGGCCCTGTCGGACGGCCAGCAGCAACTTGCGGGCGGGCTGACGCATGTGTCGGATGCCGCGGCCAAGGCGCAGGCGCAGATGCTGGCGATGATGGAGCGGCGGCTGGGCGAGGTCACGCAGGCCATGGGCGAAAGCCTGCA
>CAYYOE010000198.1:0-6045 GCA_964473055.1 uncultured Rhodobacterales bacterium
TACTTCAGATCCCCTTGGCCGAACGCGATTAAGCCATCTGAAAGACCAATCTGCCAGTTTGCCCGCGCCGGCGCTTCGTTCGGCCCAGCGGGAGATTACGATGCACAAGACACTGATCCTAGGCGCGATCCTTGGCGCCACCCTGTCCAGCCCGGCGCTGGCACAGGACTACGCGGGTGCCGCGCGTGCCTACTTCGAAACCGACATCGCACCGCAGATGGCGCACCAGATGATCGTCTCGGCGATCCGCGCACAGAACGAGGCGCATGCCGGCATCACCCAGGCCCGGATAGACGAATTGGACCAGGCCTGGATGGCCGAAGTCGGCGGAACGGCCCGCCCGACGATCGATCCGGTGATGAACAATCCGGTCTCGGACCTCCTGCGCGAGATCGTCGCCGTCTCGGAGGGAACGATCGGCGACATCTTCGTGATGGACTACGTCGGGCTCAATGTCGGGGCCAGCCATGTGACCTCGGACTACTGGCAGGGTGACGAAGCCAAGCACCAGCAGACGCACGGCGTCGGACCGGGCGCCTACCACGTGAGCGATGTCGAGTTTGACGAGTCGACCCAACTCTATGTTGTGCAGGTCTCCATGTCGATCGTCGACCCCGCCGACGGGGCGCTCATCGGTGCAGTCACCGCCAGCATCGACGCTGATTCCCTGTTCGACTGAACCGGCCCCTGCCCTGCAACCGGAGGTCCCGTCATGCGGTCCGTCTTCGTAACCATCGCCCTCGTGGTCAGCTTCTGCACGCTTGCTGTGACCGGAACCCTGGCCTTCGTGAACCATCGGGCCTCCGTTGCGATGAGCCACACCGCGCAAGCGGAAAACGCCGCCATCGTCATGGATCTTCTGGGCGCGCAACTGGCCGGCGCGGTGCGATTTGCCCGCGCCGAGCAGATCACACCGCAGGTTGCAGCCCTGGTCGAGTCGTCGCGGGGCGATGCCACCGACGTACTGGTGGTCTCGACCACGGGCGACGCGATGGTGGCGCTGGGCAGCGATGACGCGCTGTCCGGACTTGCCGGCACAGCCATCGCCTCGGGCGCCCTGGCCAGCGACGGTGCGGGGCGCATTGCCGTGCCGATCCGTCCGCAGCCCGATGCCGACCCGATCGGCGCACTCGCCGTTCACTGGTCGACCGCGCGGATCGATGCCGAAATCGCCGCGGGTCTGACCCGGGCGATCGCGGTCTCGGGCGCGATCTTCGTCACTGCCCTTCTTGCCGCGATGCTGGTGATCCTCGGCCTAGTCTCGCGCCCCCTGCGCCGCGTCACCGGAAGCATGGCAGAGATCGCCGATGGCAACCTCGACGTGTCGGTGCCTGGCCGGACCCGCCGGGACGAGATCGGGTCGATCGCCCGCACACTGTCCGATTTTGCCACGCGTCTGGCGGCGGCGGCGATCACCGCGCGCGAGGCCGCCGTCAAGGGCGCCGGGTTCAGCGCCAGCAGCGCGGCCCTCGTCCTGCTCGATCGCGACGGGCGCGTGGAGCACCTTTCCGAGGGGGCCCGCACCCTCCTCGGCGAACATGCCGGGATCGCCCAGGACGCAGGCCTCGATCGTGTGCTGGGCGCGACCGACCTCGCGCCGGGCTTGCTTGCCGCGTCGACCAGACCACCCGATGCCGGGCGGGTGCACCTGGACGGCCGCCGGCTGCTCTGGAAACTCGGCGAGATCAGAACGGATTCGGCGCGCCTCGGGTTCATCGTGGAACTGCGCGACGATACCGAACAGCAGAAGATCGCGGCCGTGATCGATGCACTGGATTCCGCGCAGGCCCGCGCCGAACTGGATCTCGACCTGCAGATCGTCGAGGTGAATGCCGGGTTTGCGGCAGCAGCCGGGACGTCACCCGAACAACTGAAGGGGCATCCTCTCGCGACCCTGTTCCGCCCGGAGGACCTGCAGATCACTGATGTGCCGCGCCGCCTGCAAGGCAACAGCCGCCTCGACGTCCGGGGCGAATTCGGACCGAGAGCGCGGCGACTGGACGGCCAGATCGCCGCGATCCGGGACGATGAAGGCGAAATCGCGGGCTATGTCCTGCTTGCGCGGGACGTCACGGACATTCACGCGAAGCAGGCGGCCGACCGCAGCCGTGAAGCAGAGGTATCCCGGTCCCAGCAAGAGGTCGTCGCGGCCCTGAGCGCCGCTCTTGCAAGACTTTCTTCGGGCGACCTGACCGCGCGGATCACGACCACCCTTGCCACCGAGTACGATCAGTTGCGGCTGGACCTGAACGCCGTGGGCGAGACGCTCTCCGAGGCGGTGCGAAAGGTTGCCGAGGCCGCTACCGGCATTCGCGGCGAAATCGACGAGATTGCCGGCGCCGCCGACGAATTGTCGCGCCGGACCGAACAGCAGGCCGCAACGCTGGCGGACACGGCCGCGCGGATGGCACAGATGACCCAGTCTGTGGCCACCACCGCCGGCACGACCGACACCGCCCGCCAGACCGTCAAGCAGACGCGCGAGCTGGCGGGGGACAGCGCACGCATCGTGCAGGACGCTGTCGACGCCATGGGCGAACTCGAAGCCTCGTCCCACCAGATCTCGCGCATCACCGGCCTGATCCATGACATCGCCTTCCAGACCAACCTTCTCGCACTGAACGCCGGGGTCGAAGCTGCCCGCGCGGGCGAGGCGGGGCGCGGCTTTGCCGTGGTCGCGTCAGAGGTTCGTGCCCTCGCGCAAAGGTCTTCGGACGCCGCGCGCGACATCGCAGACCTGATTGCCACCAGCAAGACGCAGGTCGCCAAGGGTGTCTCGCTGGTCGGCAAGGCCGGTGCAGCCCTGGAATCGATCAGCACGTCGATCGCTGCGGTTTCCGACCAGGTCAGCACCATTGCCGGCGCGGCCTCGGACCAGTCGCGTGGTCTGTCCGAAATCAACGCGGCCCTGTCCCAACTCGATCAGGTCACGCAGCACAACACAGCGATGTTCGAACACACATCGGCGGCCACCCAGGGTTTACGTGGGTCGGCTTCCGGTCTCTTCGAGGCTGTCGACCGTTTCCGCACGGGATCGGACCCTGGATCGGAGCGTGCCGTCGACCACGGTGGCGAGCCACGCCCGGTCGCCGCGGCGTAGGACGGCTATCCATGCGCGCTGGTTGTTGCGCGCGGCCGGCAATGCCTGCTCGGACTCAGCGGCGGACAACAAGGTCTGCCGGGTCGCGGAAAGACGATCACAGAGCAGAGCGCTGGACCTGGGGAACGGGGTTTGCCGCATGTCGAGATGGCGGGGTGCCCAAGCTGCAAGGCACAATGAAGCGGCAAGGCTCGCCGGGCACCTGGCCACAAGCCCGATGCCACTATCGGACGTCGGGCCGGATTGCGGGGCGTTTTCGACCGACCGGCTGCGGGCCAGTCCAACTGCGTGCCCCGGCCTTCGCCCGGCCGGGGCACCTATCGACCGAGAACAAGCTCTGCCCTGAGCCCGCCAAGATCGGCACTGCGGCCCAGGTGCAACGTACCCCCATGCCGGCGGGCGATGTCCCTGGCGATCGCCAGTCCAAGTCCGGCACCTGAACCTGCGCCCCGGGTGCGGGCCGGATCGAGGGTCATGAAGGGCTTCAGGGCCGTGGCGTGGTCCTCGGGCGCGATCCCCGGACCATTGTCCTCGACGAAGAAGGTGATTGTCCTGGGGGTCACCATGGCCGAAATCCGACACAGGGTCCCATACCGCGCGGCATTGGAGACAAGGTTGTCGAGCGCCCGCGCAACGGCCACGGGACGAAGCCGCACGGCACCTGCGACGTCGCCATCAGCGCCAATTCCTGCGCCGACAGCGTCCTTCGCTGCCGTTCCCTGACCGGAACGCTCCTGTTCCGGTCCGGTCCACGTCTCTGGCGTCGTGGACGGATCGGGACCATGCTCCGGACGGGCCGCTGCCCCGGCTGACGTGCCCGAACGGCCCGATTGCATATCGCCTGGCGTCATCTGATCGCCCCCCCCCCCGCCTGCCGCAGTCTGTCGCACCGACGCCGCCCGTATGACCGATCTGTCATGCGAGGCAGGGGGCGGCGCCAGACCCTGGACCGGCAAGACCTCGACCCGCCGACCCGCACGGCGTGCATCGGCCCCGATCCCGGCAAGAAACGCCTCGAGATCCACCTCGACCGGCGCGTCGAGGGCCTCGTCCCGCGCAAAGGACAGGAACTCGGCGATCAGGCCCTCCATCTCGTCGATATCGCGTTCCATGCAGGCGCGGTCAGGCCCTTCGTCCATCATCGACAGGGCAAGTCGCATCCGGGTCAGGGGTGTGCGCAGATCATGGCTTACACCCGACAGCATCATCGTGCGCTGCTCGATCTGCCGTTCGATCCGCGCCCGCATTGCCAGGAACGCATGCCCCGCACGCCGCACTTCGGTTGCCCCGGAAGGCGTGTAGGGCATCACCCGCCCGCGCCCGAACGCTTCTGCCGCCTCGGCCAGCCGCAGGATCGGGCGCAGCTGGTTGCGCAGGAACAGATAGGCAACCAGCGTCATCAGCAGGCTGGTGCCCAGCATCAGCACCAGCAACTGATGGGGGTTGGACGCCGACACCCGCCGCCGCTCGAAGGACAGTCGCATCGGGCCGTGGGGTGTGTCGGCGTGCAAGATGACCCGCCGCGTGTTCGCCGCAAGATCCACTGTCCGAACCCATGGCAGGGCCTGCCGCAGTTCCTCGGCGACGATCCGCCCGGAGATGTCGTAGGCAAGACGGTTCTCCGCCACCTCGGCCCCGCCGGGCAGTTCGACCGACAGGCCCAAGGGCTCGCCGATCACCGCGGCCACGGCGCGGGCCGCATCGGGATCCGACGCGATCGCGACATTGTCATGCAGGTAAGCGAGATCCAGCACCATGGTACGCGTCATCTGCCGTGTGACGCCTTCGAAATGGCGCTGGATGAACAGGACGGACACGACCAGCTGGATTGTCAGGACCGGCAACACAAGGATCAGCGCAGCCCGACCGTACAGCGACCGCGGCAACCAGCGTTTGATCCACCTAGCATCCATGGCTTAGTCTTGCGCCATGGCAAGGCCGGACGAAAGGGGCACTGGACAGGAAACGGTGGGGGCAGAACCTTCCGGGCCGCTCATACCTGGCCTGCGCCGGGTGGTCGCGGGAAATCCCGGGCCCCTGACGGGCCCCGGCACCAACAGCTGGATCCTGGGCGAGGGCGACGTCGTGGTGATCGACCCCGGCCCGCCCGCGGATCCGGCGCATCTTTCGGCGATCCTCGCGGCACTCGCGCCGAGAGAACGCGTTTCGCGCATCCTGGTGACCCATGCCCACCTCGATCATTCCGGCGCAGCGTCAGCACTTTCGGCCATGACCGGCGCGCCGGTCCTCGGCCATCAACCGCCACCACCGCTGGCCGGGCCTGACCTTGGCGGAGGCGAGGGGCGCGATCCGTCCTTCCGCCCCGATATTCCACTCGCCGGAGGCGAAACGCTGCAGGGCGCAGGCTGGTGCCTGCGGGTGCTGCATACGCCGGGCCATTTCCCGGGGCATCTGTGCTTCGACTGGGAAGGTGTCGTCTTCAGTGGCGATCTGGTGATGGGCTGGGCCACGACCCTGATCTCGCCCCCCGACGGCAACCTCGCCGACTTCCGCACTTCGGTAGCGCTGCTGCGAGACATGAACGCCCGACTGTTCCTACCCGGACACGGCGAAATCGTGACCACACCCGCCGCCCGGGCCCAGAACCTGCTGGACCATCGCGCGGCGCGCGAGGCCGCGATCCTGGGTGCCTTGTCGGACGGCCCTTCGACGATTTCATCCCTCGTGGCGCGCCTTTATTCTGACACCCCAAGGGCCCTGCATGCTGCAGCTGCGCGCAACGTTCTTGCGCATCTTTTGGACCTGGCAGCCCGCGGGCAAGTCGTGGCTCACCCTCGCCTTGAACCCGCTGCCATCTGGTCAACTTCCCGGCAAACCGCATCGTCCCGATAGGGCTGGACGGTA
This sequence comes from uncultured Rhodobacterales bacterium, assembly GCA_964473055.1. Classification (GTDB taxonomy): domain Bacteria; phylum Pseudomonadota; class Alphaproteobacteria; order Rhodobacterales; family Rhodobacteraceae; genus UBA996. Next base: position 5,966 of record CAYYOE010000198.1, read on the forward strand.
CCCTGCGCCCTTGCTATAGCCGCAGCGGTGTTCCGGCGTAGCTCAGCGGTAGAGCAGTTGACTGTTAATCAATTGGTCGT
>CAYYOE010000199.1:0-6045 GCA_964473055.1 uncultured Rhodobacterales bacterium
CCCGCCGATCAGATGGCCGTGCATCGATTTCGTGGACGAGATCATCAGCCGGTCGGCGTGCGGCCCGAAGGCATGCGCAACGGCCGAGCATTCGGTCTTGTCGTTCGCGGCCGTCCCGGTGCCGTGGGCGTTGATGTAGCCGATATCGTCGCGGTTCAGGCGCGCATCCTTCAGCGCCCCGGTCATCGCGCGCTCGGCCCCCTGCGCGGACGGCATCACGATGTCGGATGCGTCCGACGTCATGCAGAACCCTGCCACCTCGGCCAGAATGTCGGCGCCACGGGCGCGGGCGTGGTCGTAATCCTCGAACACGAAGACGCCGGCCCCCTCGCCCTGCACCATGCCGTTGCGGGTTGCACTGAACGGGCGGCAGGCATCGCGGGACATGACGCGCAGGCCTTCCCAAGCCTTCACGCCGCCAAAGCACAGCATCGATTCCGACCCGCCCGTGATCATCACCGGGGCCATCCCTGACCGCACCATCATGAAGGCCTGGCCCATGGCGTGGTTCGACGACGCGCAGGCCGTGGCGACCGTGAAGGTGGGGCCGTGCAGGCCGTACTCCATGCTGATGTGGCTGGCGGCGGCGTTGTTCATCAGCTTCGGGACGACGAAGGGGTGAACGCGGTTCTTGCCTTCCTCGTAGACGGTCCGGTAGTTTTCGTCCCAGGTGTTCACGCCGCCCGCCGCGGTGCCCAGGACGACCCCGGACGACTGGCCGGTCTCGCCCGAGAAATCCAGGCCGGACTGAGCCACGGCCTCTTTCGCGGCCAGCAGGGTGAACTGCGTGAACCGGTCGTAGAGGACAATCTGCTGGCGGTTGAAATGGGCCTCGGCCGCATAGTCCTTGACCTGGCCACCGATGCGGATCGACAGGCGGTCCACGTCGCGTATGTCGAGCTCGGCGATGCCGCATCGGCCTTCGCGCATGGCCTCGTAGGTGGCAGGCGCGGAATGGCCGAGCGCGTTGATCGTGCCCGCCCCGGTGATGACGACGCGCGGCAAGCGCTAGGCCTTCTGCTGGGCGACAAGCCCCTCGACCGCGCGGACGATGGCCGCGACCGAGGAGATGTCGAAGTCCGACTTCTCGGGCTCGTTCGCGTTGAACGGCACCTGGATGTCGAAGGCTTCCTCGATGGCGAAGATCGATTCCACAAGGCCGAGGCTGTCGATCCCAAGGCTTTCCAGCGTGGCGCCCATGGTCACATCGGCAGGGTCAAGCATTGCCTGCTCGGCAATGATGCGGATCACCCGGTCCTGAACACTGTCTGACATGGGTTGTGGTCCCCTGGTTGGTTCCGAACTGCCCCCGACTGGCACGGCGCGGGTCTAGTCTGTCGCGTCGGCCTTTGGAATGGCTTTCTTCAGCGCCTCGACCTGCGCAAAGAGTCGCGGCAGGCGGCGGATCGCCTTGTAGCTTTCGACCTCGGCCGTCATCTTCTGCGCGGGGTAGCCCAGCACGACGCGGCCCGCGGGCACGTTCGACATGATCTTCGTGCCGCCGCCCGCGATGACATTGTCGCCGACGAAGATGTTGTCGGCCACGCCCGCCTGGCCACCCAGCACCACGTTGTTGCCGACGACCGCGCTGCCCGCGACGCCGACCATGCCGCACAAGAGGCAATCGCGCCCGATGATCACGTTGTGACCGATGTGGACGAAATTGTCGATCTTGCAGCGGTCGCCGACACGCGTCGGTCGGACCGTGCCGGCGTCCACCGCGCTGCATGCCCCGATCTCGACGTCATCGCCGATCTCGACCCCGCCCAGCGAATGGATCTTCAGCCACTCCTGCGCCTGCGCCTGCCCGGCCTCGCCCAGAGTCTCGCGGACCGCCTCGACACCCGACTTCTCTGGCGTGACAAAGGAAAACCCGTCGGCCCCCAGCACGGCATTGGGGTGGATCAGCACCCTGGCCCCCAGCCGCACGCCGGGCTGAAGGCGCACGCCCGCGTGCAGGGTGACATCGGCCCCGATCTCCACGCCCGCGCCGACCGTGACGTGCGGCGCAATCCGCGCGCGCGGGCCGATCCGCGCGTCGGCCCCGATCACCGCAAAAGGCCCGACCGAGGCACCCTCGTCGATCGACGCGGCAGGATCGACAATTGCAAGGGGATGCACGCCCGGGGGCCAGTCCTGACCGGGATCGAACAGGCGCGTGAGGCGGGCCATGGCAACGCGAGGCCGGGTGATCAGGATTGCCGCCTGCAGCCCGAAGGATTGCCAGTCGGCCCCGTCCCACAGGACGGCCGTCCTGGCCCGCCCAAGGGGCAGCTTCTCGGCGTAGGCGGGGGCCATTGCGACGGCCAGGTCGTCCGGACCCGCATCCTGAGGTTCCGCCGGACGCGTCACCGCCAAGCCGGTGTCACCTGCCGCGCGCGCGCCCAGGGCCGCGGCGATTTCGGCGATGCTGTGGGGCATGGGGCGCGGCTCCGGGCGGCGCCGGGCGGCTCGGCCCGACGCCCGGTGGATTACCCCTGAACGCCCGGCAGTTCCACCCCGGCTTCGGCCAGTGCCTGCCACAGCCGCGCATCGCGGCCATAGACGTCGCGGCGGAAGTGCAGCGCACCCTTCGCGTCGGTGAAGGCGGTGCGATAGACCAGATGCACCGGGATCACCTGCACCAGATCGACCTGAGTCTCGCGCCCGGTTCTCAGCGTGGACTGGAAGAACCCTTGCGGATCGTCCGTTTGCAGCGCCAGCAGGGCGTGGGCAAAGTCGAACGGGTCGGCCAGCCGGATGCAACCGGAACTGTAGTTGCGCGCCTCGCGGTCGAACAGGTGCTTGTCGGGCGTGTCATGCAGGTAGATGTTCCACTGGTTCGGGAACATGAACTTGACCAGCCCCAGCGCGTTGCGCGGCCCTGGCGGCTGCTTGATGTCGAAAGGGAAGTTCGACACCGAATACTGCGAGAAATCCGTGCTGGCGCGGTCCACCAGTTGGCCGCGGCGGTCGGTGATGCGCAGGTAGCCGTTCGACATCGGATTCTGCTGCAACCTCGGCAGGTAATCCTTGACCGCCAAGGTGCGCGGAACATGCCATGTGGGGTTGACCACCATGTGGTTCATCTCGTCCGAGAACTCGGGCGTGCGGCGGTCGTTTTCGTTCCGGCCGACAACCGACTTCGTCTCGAACACCACCTTGCCCTGAAAGACGATCTGGGTGCGGAAATCGGGGATGTTCACCCAGATGTGACGTTCGCCACGGTCGTAATTCATCCAGCGCTCGCGCTCCATCGCGACAAGCACGGACCGCAGGCGTTCCTCGGGGCCGACATTGATCTGGGCAATGGTTCCCTCGCCCGCGATGCCGTCGGGCGTCAGACCGTGGCGAAGCTGGAAATCCTGCACCGCCGTGGTCATCGCGGCATCATAGGTGGCCGAGGCCGTCCGCGGCAGCAGGCCCATTGCGACCAGTCGATCGCGCAGGGCAACCACTGCGGGGCCGCTGTCGCCGGGATCGAGCCGTCGCGCCGAAACCTGCGGCCCCCAGCCGCCGCGCTCGACCGCTGCCTCGAGGTCCATCCGGGCACGCATCAGCCGGGTGTATTCCCCCGACGAGGGCGGCAACGAGCGGAAATAGGCATCAGGCGAGGCGGCAGTGACGAGTCCCTGCAGGATTTCCTGCGGGTCCCGGCGCTTGAGGTCACGCTTGATGTCGGGGATGATGCCACCGGGGTCGAGGATCCCGGACTGCACATCATGCGCATAAAGCAGGAACAGCGCGGTCAGGTCGGCCTCCAGCCGGCCGAGGGCGCGTTCGGTCATGTCGCCGGACAGGCGCGCGCGCAGCGCCCCGGCATCGAAGGCCGCATCGGGCAGGCCGTGCAGGTGCACATCCTCAAGCGCCCGGATCAGCGCGGCAAGCCGCAGCCCGGCTTCCGGCGATCCGTCCGTCCAGAGGGGCGCGTAATCGTGGAGCCGGTAGAATTCTGCCACCGCCGCATCTGCGCTCGCCCCCTCGGCGAGACCGAGGCGGAAGGCCGGGAATTCGGCCCGGACGGGTCCGGCGGACAGACCCAGCGTTGCCACAAGGGCGGCGGCGACGACGGTGGACCAGGAACGCGCAAACATGAACAGACCTCTTCCCTTCCTTCACTTCCGACGATGCACCGGGCCGGGACCTCATGAAAAGCTGCAATCTTGTTGTGTCCCGGTAAAGTCATGGTGTGCGTGCACGGGCGCGGACCGCCCCCACGGGGCAAAACTGTCACCGACAGGACACGGTTCCCGGGATTCTTGCGCAGCCCGGCGCAAGTTCGATTTGGGCAAGATTTCGCCGAAACGGTGGCAGGGCGCCACAAACTGGCGCTTCGCGGTTGGACAGGGCGAATCGTTATGCCATAAACGGCGTCGCGAGTGGGGATGGAACGACCAAGGCGCGGGGGACACGCGCCGAACGGGCAGACGACGGGACAGAGATCACATGACCGAAGAACGCTCTACCGGGCTTACGCGTCGCGCACTTCTTTCGGCTTTCGCGGCTACGACGGTTGTTGCGGCGCCGACCATGTCGAACGCATTCGGATTTCTGCGGGGCGCAGGCGATATCCGCCGCATCCGCATGTATTCGGGCCGCACCGGCGAAAGCATCGACACGATCTATTGGATCGAGGGCAACTACATCCCCGAGGCGATGGCCGAGATCAATCACTTCATGCGCGACTGGCGCAACGGACGCCGCACGAATGTCGACGCGCGGGCGATCGACATCATGGCGGCATCGCACAACCTTCTCGATGCGGGCGAGCCCTACATGATGCTGTCGGGCTATCGCAGCCCCGAAACGAACGCCGCGCTGCGGTCGCAATCGCGTGGCGTCGCTCGGAACTCGTTGCACATGCGCGGCCAGGCAGCCGACCTGCGGCTGCAATCTCGCAGCGTGTCGCAGATGGCGCGCGCGGCGCAGGCCTGCAACGCTGGCGGCGTCGGCCTTTATTCGCGGTCGAACTTCGTTCACATGGACTGCGGCCCGATCCGCGTCTGGGGCCGGTAGGCAGCGCTAGACCCGTCGGCGCAGAACGGCCGCCAGCAGGCGGGTGCGCTTGCTAAACTCCGACATGCCGATCCCCCCTGCCTCGACGCCGTCAGGCGAGCGGATCGCCTGCGCCAGCACGGCGCGGGCCTGCCAGTTAACCAGGCAGGCGACCCGACCTGCCGCATCGGGTTGCGCCCCGACCAGCGCCTTGGCGGCATCCCGGGCCAGTTCTGCCACATCGGCCCCCGCCGGTAGCGGATCACGACCGGCGGCGCGCAGCACGGGCACGGCCTGCAGATATCGCGCCAATCCGCCCGCCCGCCCGATGGCGCGGACCGCGTCCTCTGTCACCGACCCCAGCGTCCTTGCCGCCACCCAGGCAGGCGTTGCCGACGTCGCCTCGATATAGGTCAGCAGGCCGGGCGTGCCCGGAAACGCCTCGCGCGAGACATCCCACTTGCGCGCGGCCACACTGGCATCGAGCAGCCGCGCCCCGGACGCGTCCAGCACGTCCGCCAGCGGCGTCGCCACCTCGTGCCGTCGCACAAGGCGCCCTTCGGCGATCTCGTCCAGCACATCGCGCCACCACTGCAGCCGCATCTCGGCAATCAGCGGTTCGGCGGTCAGATAGGGGGCGCGGGCGATTTCCAGGGCGAAGGCATGCAGCGGGAACAGTACGGCCCGCGCGGCAGTCGGCGCGGCCATCGTGGCCAGGAACCGGTCCGGATCACCCTTGCGGACAAGGTCGGCGCAGGCTGCAACGCTCATGCCGGCCGCGCCACGATCAGGAGGTAACCGTAATCGTCCCCATGCGCGCGCCAGAGGTCGATCTCGGCCTGTTCGGCATCCAGCGCCGCGGTCCTGTCAGCATCGGCCCCGTCCCGCAACGCCGCGATGCGGGCGGCCAGCGGGTCATAATAGGCCGCCCAGGCCGCGCTCGGCAGCCAGCGTTGTGCCTGCACCCGGTAGCCCGCCGCCGCCACCTGCGCCACGATCCCGGCCGCATCGGTCATTCCGGGGTAGCCCTCGGCCCAGAAGGCGCGCGCGGCGGGCGCTGGCTGCGCGACC
>CAYYOE010000200.1:0-1000 GCA_964473055.1 uncultured Rhodobacterales bacterium
GCTTGCCGACACCGACCGGATCTTCACCAACCTCTACGGAATGCACGACCGCAGTCTTACGGGCGCACAGATGCGCGGCCACTGGGACGGCACGGCCGGGATACTGGCCAAGGGGCGCGACTGGATCGTGTCCGAGATGAAGGCGTCGGGCCTGCGCGGACGCGGCGGCGCGGGGTTCCCGACCGGGCTGAAGTGGTCGTTCATGCCGAAGGAATCGGACGGGCGACCCAGCTATCTGGTCGTCAACGCCGACGAATCCGAGCCCGGCACCTGCAAGGACCGCGAGATCATGCGCCACGACCCGCACACGCTGGTCGAGGGCTGCCTGATCGCGTCCTTCGCGATGGGCGCGCATGCCTGCTACATCTACATCCGCGGCGAATATATCCGCGAGAAGGAGGCGCTGCAGCGCGCCATCGACGAGGCCTATGATGCGGGCCTGATCGGCAAGGATGCCTGCGGGTCGGGCTGGGATTTCGACCTGTATCTGCACCATGGCGCCGGCGCCTACATCTGCGGCGAGGAGACGGCGCTGCTGGAGAGCCTCGAAGGCCGAAAGGGGATGCCGCGGATGAAGCCGCCGTTCCCGGCCGGATCGGGCCTCTATGGCTGCCCGACGACCGTGAACAACGTCGAATCGATTGCCGTCGTTCCGACGATCCTGCGGCGCGGGGCGTCGTGGTTTTCGTCCTTCGGGCGGCCCAACAACGTGGGCACCAAGATCTTCGCGATCTCGGGGCATGTGAACCGGCCCTGCGTGGTGGAAGAGGCCATGTCGATCCCGTTCGAGGACCTGATCGAGCGGCATTGCGGGGGTATCCGGGGCGGCTGGGACAACCTGAAGGCGGTGATCCCGGGCGGGTCGTCGGTGCCGATGCTGCCAGGGGCCGTGGCGCGCGAGGCGATCATGGATTTCGACTGGCTGCGGGAACAGCGGTCGGGGTTGGGCACCGCGGCGGATCACCGTCGAACTCGGCGAACGGTTCGCCCTCGTTCGCGA
>CAYYOE010000200.1:1010-3103 GCA_964473055.1 uncultured Rhodobacterales bacterium
TCTACAAGCATGAGTCCTGCGGCCAGTGCACGCCCTGCCGGGAAGGCACGGGCTGGATGATGCGGGTGATGGACCGGCTGGTTTCGGGCGAGGCGGAAGTCGAGGAAATCGACATGCTGCTGGACGTGACCAAGCAGGTCGAGGGGCACACGATCTGTGCGCTTGGAGACGCGGCCGCCTGGCCGATCCAGGGGCTGATCCGGCACTTCCGCGACGAGATCGAGGACCGGATCAAGGCCAAGCGGACGGGCCGGGTGTCGGCGGTGGCGGCAGAGTGACAGCCCGCGCCGGCCACCTTCTTGCGGTGGCCGCGCTTGTCACCGCCTGCACACCGGTCGGCGCGGACGGGGTGACCGTGCGCGTCGACCAACGGGAATACGGGTTCCAGCTCGAAGGCATGGTCGGTTCCGCCGTCGCGCCGGTTCTCGTCGCCCGGCGGCGCGGCGAGCGTCCCTTCGGCCCCGAGGATCTGGAAGCCGCGCAGGCGGCGGTCACACAGCATTGCGCCGCGCGCGGTGAGGCGTTCCGTGCCGATGACGGCCAAGAGATCGGACTGCCGGAGTACTGGGATGGCGCGTGGACCTTCGCGGGAGCCTGTGCCTGATCCGGCCCCTCGGCCCGACGCCACGCAACGGGCGCTGGATTGCCGCGCCGCGGCAGGATAAGGTGCAGACAACAAGACGACGGGAACCGACCGACGTGGACCACGCGACCGATGTGCCGCCCCAGCCTGGGTTGGCGCGGCAGCCCGAGGGGCATCACATCGCCGAATTGAACATCGGCCGTCTGGTCGCGCCGACCGACGATCCGCGCGTGGCGGAGTTCATGGCGGCGCTCGACCGCGTCAACGGGCTGGGCAAGCGGATGCCGGGCTTTGTCTGGATGATGGAGGGCTCGGGCGAACCCGGCACCGGGAATACCGAAGCGAAGATCGGTGGCGACCCGCAGTTCGTGTCGAACCTGACGGTCTGGCAGGATGTGGAAAGCCTGGGGCGATTTGTGTTCGACACGGTGCACGCGCGGTTCTATGAACGGCGGCAGGATTGGTTCGAGGTGCTGGGGCAGCAGCACTTCGTGATGTGGTGGGTGCCCGCAGGGCATCGCCCGACACTGGACGAGGCGCTCGAACGTCTCGCCGCACGAGAGAGAGATGGGGACAGCGACCGGGCCTTCGGCTGGTCGTGGCTTGAACAGGGGCGCGCGTTTACCGGCAAACGGTGCGCGGCCGCATGAACAGGAGACCCCGATGAAGAACCTTGCACAGGGACTGGCCCTTGCCGCCGCGCTGATACTTGCGGTGGTGCCGGTCGCGTCCGCGCGGGCGCAGTCGTTGCCCCCGCTCAGCGCGAACAAGCATGTGATGGATCGCCTGCTGGCGGCCGCGATCGGCGATGCGATCCGGCGTAACTGTCCCTCGATCTCGGAGCGGTCCCTCGTCGTCCGGACCGAGGCTTTCAAGCTCTACAACCACGCGCGCGGGCTCGGCTATGACCACGCGACGATCGACGGGTTCCTGCGGGACCGGGTTGAGCGCCGCGCGGTCTATGCGCAGCGCGACGCGTATCTGGCGGCGAACGGGGTGGTGCCGGGGGACGCGGAAAGCTATTGCCGCGTCGGGCGCGCCGAGATCGAGTCGAACAGCCTGACGGGGATGCTTCTGCGCCTCCGCTAGGGGGCGTGGTGCCCGCGGGCGAGCACGGGAATACGGGATGACGAACCTGAAGAAAGTCGTGATCGACGGGCAGGAGGTCGAGGTGGACGGGGCGATGACCCTGATCCAGGCGGCCGAGGTCGCGGGAATCGAGATCCCGCGCTTCTGCTACCACGAACGCCTGTCGATCGCGGGCAACTGCCGGATGTGTCTGGTCGAGGTGGTCGGCGGCCCTCCGAAGCCTGCGGCCAGTTGCGCCATGCAGGTGCGCGACCTGCGGCCCGGGCCGGAAGGGCAGCCCCCTGTCGTCAAGACCAACAGCCCGATGGTGAAGAAGGCCCGCGAGGGCGTGATGGAGTTCCTGCTGATCAACCATCCGCTGGACTGCCCGATCTGCGACCAGGGCGGCGAGTGCGAGCTGCAGGACGTTGCCATGGGTTAT